>NZ_JAQVKA010000087.1 GCF_028694895.1 Sulfurimonas sp.
AAATCGCTAATCGTTTAAAACGTAAGCGTCGTATTCGCGCAAAAATATCTGGTTGTGCTTCACTTCCTCGTGTTTCTGTATTTCGTTCAAATCGTTATTTGAGTGTTCAAGCTATTAATGATGCAACAGCAACTACTTTAGCATCATTAAGTTCAAAAGCTACAGGTCACAAAGCAAATAAAGAGGGAGGAGCTGCTCTAGGTGCTGCATTTGCTGCAAAACTTAAAGAAGTTGGAATCTCTCAAATTGTATTTGATCGTAATGGTTACCAATATCACGGTGTTATAGCTGCATTTGGTGACGCACTTCGTGCAAACGAAATTAAGTTCTAGGGGTTAAAATGGAAATCAATAGAGAAGATTTTGAAGAATCAATTGTAAATATAGGACGTGTTACAAAAGTTGTAAAAGGTGGACGTCGTTTCCGTTTTACAGCACTTGTAGTTGTTGGTAATAAAAAAGGTACTATCGGTTTTGGAGCTGGAAAAGCGAAAGAAGTTCCAGATGCTATTAAAAAAGCTGTTGATAATGCGTTTAAAAACTTAAGCAAAGTTAGTATCAAAGGTACTACAATTGCACACGATATTGAACATAAATATAATGCAAGTCGTATTTTATTAAAACCAGCATCTGAGGGTACTGGGGTTATTGCAGGTGGAGCAGTTCGTCCTGTTCTTGAGCTTGCAGGTATAAAAGACGTACTTACAAAATCAATTGGTTCAAACAATCCAGGTACACTAGTGCGCGCTACGGTTGAAGCACTAGGTCGTTTAAAAGGATAGATATGAGTATTGAAAATTTAACTCCTGCTGAGGGATCAACTAAAAATCGTAAAAGAGTTGGCCGTGGATGTGGTTCAGGAATGGGTAAGACTTCTACTCGTGGTGGAAAAGGTCAAACTGCTCGTTCAGGTAGTTCAAGAAAAAGAAACTTTGAGGGTGGACAAACTCCACTTGCAAGAAGATTACCAAAAATTGGATTTACATCTCGTGTTGTAAAACCTTATGTAATCAATGTAGAAAAAATCAAAGCAGTTGCAGAATTAGCTGAAATAACTATGGAAAGTATCCGTGGCGTTCATAAAATAGGTGCTGGTGTTACTAAAGTTAAGTTAGTTGGTGCATCTGCTAAAGATTTAGCATCAAAAATTAAAGACGACAACGTTACTGCAACAGGTAAATAGTCGTGAATAAAAATCTAGTAAATAAGATATTTATTACTATCGGGTTTTTATTTATTTATCGCCTACTGGCATACGTGCCAGTTCCAGGCGTTGATGCTGCTGTTATTGCTTCATTCTTCGATTCACATCAATCAGACGCACTAGGTTTATTTAATATGTTTAGTGGAAATGCTGTTGAGAGAATGTCAATTATAGCTCTTGGTATTATGCCTTACATTACTGCTTCTATTATCATGGAACTTCTTGCTGCAACTTTTCCTACTCTTGGTCAAATGAAAAAAGAACGTGATGGTATGGTAAAGTATATGCAAATTATTCGCTATGCAACTATTGTAATTACAATAATTCAAGCAATAGGTATAAGTGTTGGACTACAAAGTTTAACAGGACCTAATGGTAATAGCGCAATCTTAGCAGACCATAACACATTTATAATGCTCTCGGCTGTATCAATGCTAGCTGGAACTATGTTACTTATGTGGATTGGTGAGCAGATAACTCAAAGTGGTATCGGAAATGGTATCTCTTTAATTATTTTTGCTGGAATCGTCTCGGCAATTCCAAGTGCGATTGGTCAAACATTTACAATGGTAAATACTGGAGCTATGAGTTTCATAACAGTACTTGCTATCTTAGCTCTTATCTTTGGAACTGTTGCAGTTATTATCTATGTTGAGCTAGGTGAGCGTCGTATTCCAGTTACATATGCTAAAAAAGTAATGTTACAAAATCAAAACAAAAGAGTTATGAACTACATTCCTATTAAGGTAAATCTTGCTGGTGTAATTCCAGTTATTTTTGCTAGTGCAATATTAATGTTTCCAATGACTGTAATGTCAAGTAGTACTAATCCAACGATTATGGCTATTGCTGATCACCTTAACCCAAATAGTTATTTCTTTAACTTTTTGACATTTGTTTTTGTTGTTTTCTTTGCATTTTTCTATGCTTCGATTACATTTAACTCAAAAGATATTTCTGAAAATTTAAAAAAACAGGGTGGCTTTATTCCAGGTATTCGTACTGGAAATGCAACTGCTGAATTTTTAAATACAACGGCGAGTAATTTAACATTTACAGGTGCTCTATATCTTGGTTTAGTAGCAACTCTACCATTTATGATTATTAAAGGGATGGGAGTTCCATTCTTCTTTGGAGGGACTGCGGTTTTAATTGTTGTTCAAGTTGCACTTGATACTATGAGAAAAATTGAAGCTCAAATTTACATGAGTAAGTATGAGACACTAAGTGCAGTTGGTCTGTAAATAATGGCCATAGCGCTTAGACAACCCGCAGATATTGAAAAACTCCGTGCTGCCAATAAAATTGTTGGTGGTGCGTTAGAACTACTAAGACAAAATACAAAAATTGGTACATCTTTAAAAGAGCTTGACGCTATGGCAGAGGATTATATCCGATCTCATGGAGCAAGACCCTCTTTTAAAGGACTTTATGGCTTTCCAAACGCAGTATGTACATCACTAAATCATGTAATCATTCACGGTATCCCAACAGAATATAAGCTCCAAGAGGGTGATATTATAGGTTATGATATTGGGACTGAACTTAATGGATGGTTTGGTGACGCTGCTATTACAGTAGCAGTTGGAGAAGTAAGTGATAAAGATAAAGAGTTAATAGCATGTGCTAAAGATTCACTTTATGAAGCGATAGATGTGATAAAAGTTGGTATGAGATTTAAAGAGCTTTCGGCTCTTTTAGAAAATGCTATTCGTTCAAGAGGCTTTGTTCCTCTTCATAGTTTTTGTGGACATGGTATAGGTAAAAAACCTCATGAAGAACCAGAAATACCAAACTATTTAGAGGGTAAAGATGCAAAAGGCGGTCCAAAAATAAAAAACGGAATGGTTTTTTGTTTAGAGCCGATGATTTGTCAAAAAGATTCAAAGCCACTTATTTTAGAGAATAAGTGGGATGTTGTTAGTGCCGATGGATTACGCGGTTCACACTATGAGCATACTGTTGCAGTAATCAACGGTAAAGCTGAAATTTTATCTCTGGCTTGAGAAAAAAAGGATTAAAATGGCTAAATCAGATGTTATCGAAGTTGATGGCAAGATTATAGAGGCTTTGCCAAATGCAACATTCCGTGTTGAGTTAGAAAATGGGCATATTATTTTATGTCATATTGCAGGAAAAATGCGTATGCACTATATAAAGATATTACCAGGTGATAAAGTAAAACTCGAACTAACACCATACTCTTTAGATAAAGGTCGTATCACTTACAGATACAAATAAAAAAGAGGCATTTTTGCCTCTTTTTAAAACTAGCTACTCTGTAACACTTTTATAAATTTTCATATTTTTTAAATCAAACATCTTATATAGTATGTACCAATTTGCCCAAGCAGTTAAAAAAGTATCGCTATATATCGCATTATGTCTCTCTTTTTCTAAAGCCAACTCATTAGAAAAAAGTTTTTTTAACTCAAGCTCACTTCTTAGGGTTAAATCATCAAAAAAAATATCTTTAAGACTTTTTGCTAAAGTTGTATCTGTAATATCTTTTAGAGACTCTTCATCAACTAAAATTTGAGGATTATATGTCACTTTAAAAGTTCCATTACTCAAAGGTTTTGACTCTTTAGAGGTAACGTTATTATTATATTTAAAAACCCATGCCATATATCCACCATCCAATATAGAAACATTTTCAAACCCATGTTGTAAAAAAGTAGATGCCAAATAAGTTGCATTAAGATAATCAATACTATTCGTCCTTGAATAGATAACTACATGTGAGTCTTTATTTATGCCGAGTTTGCACATCTCATTTTCTACTTTTTTGCTAAAGTCTGTAGAGGGTCTTGTGTATTTATTTTTTGTAAATTTAGAAATATCAGCATGAAGTGCATTAGAGATATGGCTTTTTTCATAAAGAGAGTATTCACTTGCGTCTAAGAGAATTAAATTTTTATTTTGTAAAATCTCATGAAGCTGATTTGGTTTTATAAAAGCGTCATAAGCAGTTACATGTATAGCAAAGAGTAGTATCAGTATAAATTTCATAAGTTGCTTAAAACGTCTGAGTATTTCTAAATTCTGATATTTCTGTTTCAACCATTTCGTTTATCATAATCTTAAAAAGATCAGAAATCATATTTGGAGAAACGTCAGCTTTAATAGCAGAATGGCGTACTTTTTGCAAGATATAATCAACTCTATCATCAGCTTTAACTTCTTCGATACTATTTTTAAATGATGCAGCTTGACGAACAAGATGGCTTCTCTTAGAGATTAACTCAACTATTAAATCATCAATTTTATCTATCTCGCTTCTTATCTCAAGTAGTGAATTACATTTTTTTACTTCTGACATTTTCTTCTCCATTTGTAGTAAAGTATGTTATCTAAAAAGAGACAATAATTTAATTATTGTGTTATATTAAACGCTCTTTTATAAGCCTCTCTAAGCGATAATTCTCTATTTTTGTAATCAATTACGTCTCCTATCTCTATATCAATGGTGCGCTCAAATTTAGAATCTTTAATAGCTTCTAGAAGAGTTTGTTCTGCTTTAGAACGTATATAAACTGGCAAAATAGGAAGTCTATTTTTAATTGCGATAATTTCAGAACCATCTTTGAACTCATTTAGTAAAACATCTGATTTATTTCTTGTTCCCTCTGGAAATATATAAATAGAGTTTCCCTCTTTTGTGCACTTTTTTATATCTTTAAAAAAACCGCTCATTTGGGATGCTTCTCTATCTAGTAAAATAGTTCCTGCATTTCTAGTAAACATCCCGAAAAAAAGTGAGTTATAAAGCTCTTTTTTTGCTATCCAATAACCAAATATAGAACTATCTTTTGTAGCAATCTCAATAATAAGAGGATCAATAATTGTTCTGTGATTTGAAACTAGAAGATATTGACCGTTTTGTGGAAGTTTATCTTTGTTAATGATGTTTATTTTGATATTTAGCTTATTTAAGAGTTTACTTGCATAATCAACTCTTAATCTTTTTTTGTCTTTTGAATCTTTTAATCCTTTAAGCTTAAATCCATAATAGTTTGTTAAAAATATGGCATAAATTGCTATTTTTATCTGATTTAGTGTCAAGGATACTCCTTAGTTTGGCTTTATAATTTTTTTTATCTCTTTTGGCAGATGAGCAAAGGGGAGCGATTTCATTCCCTCTTTTATGCCATTTTCAAAAACCATAACATCAACTGTCATTTTTGTAGGATAAAATCTTATAACTTCATAAGAGGTGTTCTCAAGCTTAAATGATATTTTTCTCTCATGTAGTTCTATGCTTTTTTTGTTTTTTGGCATCTTAACTCTTCAAATATATGCCGTTTTCTCTAACTTCTATAGTGTTGCTATCAACAAGAGCAGTCAAAGAGCGTTTAAACTCTTTTTTGCTTAGTCCAAAAACATCCTTTATAAGCTCTGCATCACTTTTGTAGTTGTAAGGCATGCTCCCGCTATTTGCATTTAAAAGAGCAAGAACTTTCTCTACTGAAGCATCTTTTCTCTTTGCGCTACTCGGCTGAAGTGACAAATCTATACATCCATCTTTTCTAATGTTTTTTACAAAAGCTCTTTTTTTATCGCCTATCTCTATCTTTTCAAAGATTTCGTTATGATAAATTAATCCTTCATATAGCTTTTCTACTATGCATTTATATCCAAGTGGGGTCTTTGCAATGATGA
>NZ_JAQVKA010000088.1 GCF_028694895.1 Sulfurimonas sp.
TAACGCTTATGAACGGGACAAAAGCACTTAGATATAGTGATAGATATAGAGTTGATGATATAGACTATACAGACAACTCCAAAGAGTATGTTGCAAATATGAAATCAAATAACGGAATCTATAAAGATGATATAGTATATCTTGATGGAGATATTGTTTATGTACGAGAAGATGGCCTGACGTTTGAGACACAAAAGGCAACTTATAATAAAAAAACAAGCATAGCTATTGCTGATGGACCTTATCTTCTATACAGAGGTGCAAACAGAGTCATCGGCAAAGCTTTGCATTACAATAGTGATCTAGAGAAAATTACATCAAAAAATGTAACAGCAAAATACCAATTAAAAGAGAAATAGATGAGAAAGAGTGTTTTTTTAATAATTTTACCTGCAGCATTACTATTTGCACAAGAGTTACAAGTAAAAGCTAAACTCTTCAATGCAGATCAAAAAGCTGGAATCTCTATTTTTGAGGGTGATGTAAACATCATTAAAGGTGATGATGAACTAAATGCTTCAAAGGTAACAATATATACAAACGATAAACAGGAGCCTACAAAATTTATAGCAGAAGGTAACTCCTCATTTAAGATAAAAACCGTTGAAGGTGCCATGTATAGAGGAGTAGCTCATAAAGTTATATATCTTCCTCAATCAAAAGAGTACTATTTTTATCGTGATGTACATTTAAAACAAATCAATGATAAAAAAGAGATTATAGGTGATGAAGTTATTTTAAAAACAATTGAAGGTAAAGCATATGCAAAAGGCGCAGAAAAAGAGCCTGTCATTATGATTTTTAATATGCCAGAAGATACTAACAAGACAAAAAATGCAAAGAAAGAAAAAAATGATTGAGATCGTAGATGCAAAATTTATTACATCTGCTCCAAATATAGATGCAGCACCTCCAAGCGATGAGCAAAATGAAGTTGTTTTTATGGCTCGCTCAAACGTTGGAAAAAGCTCTCTATTAAATGCTTTAACAAACCATAAAGGTTTAGCTAAAGTATCTTCAACCCCAGGAAAAACAAGGCTTATAAACTATTTTGATGTTACATTTATAAACAGAGAAGATTCTACAAAAAGCGTCGCTAAGTTTGTTGACTTACCTGGCTTTGGTTATGCAAAAGTGGCAAAATCAATCAAGTATGATTGGGAGAAAAATCTAACAGACTATATAGCCTCAAGAAAACAGATTAAAATCTTCATACATCTAGTTGATTGTAGACACCCTTTTTTAGAGATAGATAAATCTGTTAGTGATTTTTTACTAGAGTGTGCAAACCCAACTCAACACATAATACAGATATTTACAAAGATAGACAAGCTAAATCAAAAAGAGCAAAATGAGCTAAGAAGAGATTTCCCTAATGCTCTTATGGTTTCTAGCTCTAAAAAAAAGGGAATGGCAAAGATAGTAACTCTTATATACGATATTTTAAAGGAGGATGAAAATGAAGATTGAATTAACAAATGCTAAACTCTCAGACATACAAGAGATGCAACAGCTAGTTGCATCAGAAGTTGAAGCTGGTGTAATACTTGCAAGAAATTCAGATGAGATAGCAACTAATATTAGATCTTATATTTTGGCTAAAGATGGTTCTGAGATAGTCGGATTTTGTGCTCTTCACCTTCACACTCCAGCACTCGCAGAGATTAGATCTCTTGTTGTAAAAGATGGAAGAAGAGGCCAAGGAATAGGGCAGAGCTTAGTTACAAAAGCAACAGATGAAGCTAAACTATTAGGGCTTGAAAAAGTTCTTAGTCTAACGTATAAACAATCTTTTTTTGAGAATCTAGGCTTTGTAGAGATACCAAAAGAGTCAATTCCAGAACATAAAATATGGGCCGACTGTATTAAATGTAAACATTTCCCAATATGCAACGAAGTCTCTCTTATAAAAACCCTTTAACAATATACCTTTATGGTGTCTTGTTTCTTATATATACCGCGTTAAGCGGTATATATCTATTCTTGCCTCCACTACTTACGGTACTATACTTCTACTTCTCAAAGGCACTTAAAGAAGAGCAGACAGCAACGCTTCTTTTAACTGCTTTGTGTCTTTTACTTTTTGAGTCAGAAAACAACTATGTGTTATTTAGTACAATTATTTATTTTTCAATTCTGCATAAGTATATTGTTCCAAAGATAGTTCAGAATTTCAGCTGTGTGGCATGTATTAATCTTATTATTGTAGTTTTAGTTTATGTAGGCTTTTTTGTTTTTAGCCTATTTTTATCAAATATATTCTTATTTCCACTGCCTAGCATCAACTACTATGTCATTTATTATATAGTTATCGAATTTTTAATTTTGAGTATCTTATGAAAATAAAATTTATACTTTTTATATTTGCATCTCTCTGGCTAGCTTTGCTAGTTAGAGTTTTTTTTCTCTCAGTAGAATCAAACAGCTATTATGAAAAACTCTCATACAATAATACGATTAAGATTGATCAAATAGCCCCAGTCAGGGGAGAGATAGTTGATATAAACAATAAACCAATAGCAATAAATGAACTTGGATTTAAGATACAATTAGCCCCACACCTGGGGCTTGAGAGAAACTCTGAAATCTTTGAAGATGAAATAAACACATTACTATCTTTGTTGCCAAACTTAGATAGAGAGAAGATGGTAAAAGAGTATAAAAAGGTTGATTCATACTATAACCATAACTTTATAGATATAGTGGATTTTGTATCATACGAAGAACTTATGCCTATATACTCAATTTTGAGTTTAAGAGAAAACCTAAACATAGTATCTTCTCCAAAAAGATTTTATCCATATAGCGAGATAGGTGCACATATTATCGGATATGTTGGACGTGCAAATAAAGATGATATAGCTAATGACGAACTTGTTAAACTCATAGGATATAGTGGCAAGTCAGGTATTGAGAGATATTATAATGAATATCTTCAAGGATTAGCAGGCAAGAGAGAGATAAAGGTAAATGCTAACAACCAAGAAGTAGAAGAGCTATCAAGCCAAAAACCATCAGAAGATACAAAACTCACTTTAAACATAGATATAGAACTTCAAAAATATATATCATCATTCTTTGAAAATAAGGCTGGAGCAGTTATTGTTATGAGGATGGATGGTGCTATTTTGTCTGCTAGTAGTTTTCCAGAATATAACTTAAATACTTTTGTAACTGGGATAAGCAATGAGGTTTGGGATAAGCTCTCCAACAGTCTTGATAAACCTTTTACAAATAAGCTAATCCACGGGCTCTATCCTCCAGGCTCAGTTATAAAGACAGGGCTTGGACTACTCTATATAACTTCACCAGAAGCTGGTCCATATTTTAATGTTAACTGCACCGCTTCTATGCCGCTTGGCTCTCGAGTATTTAGGTGCTGGAAAAAAGATGGGCATGGACCTACCGAGATAAAAAAGGCTATTAGAGAGAGTTGTGATGATTTCTTCTATAAAGGTAGCCTAAGACTTGGTATCGAGAAAATGAGTGATGGACTCATGAGATATGGACTTGGAAAAAAGACAGGTGTTGATTTGCCAAACGAGTTTATAGGTACAGTTCCATCTCGCGAGTGGAAAAAAAAGAAACATAATAAACCATGGTATATTGGAGAGACGGTAAATACATCCATAGGGCAGGGAGATTTTTTAACAACACCAATGCAAATAGCACAATTCACAGCTTTAATGGCAACAGGCAAACTGCCTCGCCCATATTTTGCAAATAAGATAGGTGAGACCGTTGTTGAGCCAGAATTTGAAGATGTATTAAATGAAGATGAGTTAAAGAGATTGCCTACTATTCAAAGAGCAATGTATGAAGTTTGTAATGTACCTGGCGGAACAGCTAGAAACTATCTAAGAACAAAAGTAAAAATTGCAGGAAAAACTGGAACAGCTCAAGTTGTTGGAATACTTCAAGATATCAAAAAGAGAGATTTAGAACATGAGATGGAGTACTATACACGTTCTCACGCTTGGTTTACATCTTATGGACCATACGACAATCCTCAATACGTTGTTTTAGCTATGGTAGAGCATGGTGGACATGGTGGGGCTGCTACTGGTGATGTTGTCTCAGCAATCTATAATAAGCTTTTAGAGCTTGGGTATATAAAACAAGATAGTGAGGATGATAAATAGTTTCTTAACTATCCCTCGGTTCTAATTATTAAGCTCTGAGGTAAATTAAACTCTTTTATGATTCTTGCCTCTTCTTCTCGCATCTCTCCATTATCCACTTCATGATCATATCCAAGAAGATGAAGTAGTCCATGTATAAAAAGAAGTGTAAACTCATCATCCTCTGTGTGTTCAAGCTCTTTTGATTTTTCTTGTATATGCGAGGAGCATATAACGATACTTCCTAGGGGAGACATAGGCATCTCTTCATAAGGGAAGCTCAAAACGTCCGTTGCTTTATCTATATTTCTATGCGCTTTATTTATCTCTCTCATCTCATCTTCATCTGTAATAATGAGTTCTATCTCCTTATCGCTAAAAGAAGATGCAATGAGTTCTATCATTTGTGTTTGAAGGTTTAGTGAAGTTCTGTTGTCAAAGTCTATCAAATTTTAACCAGCTAGATTTAGGTTAATTCCTAATCCTGTTTTTTGTGCTATATCTTTTTGAGACTCTTCATTTACAGTTTCTAAGACTTTTAAAACGTCTCTTTCTTTGCTCTCTAGAGTTTTTTTGCTAGCTTCAACATCAGCTGAAGTTTGAGTAGGTGTGTTTGAAGATGAAATTTCCATGATAACCCCTTTTCTTTGAATATAGGGGCATTATATTAGGTATTGCATTTAATGAAGATTAAAATAATATGCTAGAATTGCTTCATGAATTTAGAAAATAAAAAAGCAATTTGTATTATGAGCGGTGGAATGGACTCTACACTGGGTGCTTATATGGTAAAAGATATGGGTTATGAAATTATAGCTTTGCACTTTAATTATGGGCAAAGAACTGAAGCAAAAGAGCTATCTTGTTTTAAAAATATTTGCAACGCACTTAATATCTCAAGTAGCTATGTTTTAGATTTAGACTTTTTTTCTAAAATTAGCGCTTCCGCTCTTACAGATAAAAGCATAGATGTGCCTACTAGTGGCCTAGGAGATGGTGTTCCTGTTACTTATGTACCATTTAGAAACGGTATATTTTTATCTCTCTCAGCCGCACTAGCAGAAAAAGAGGGCGCAGAAATTATTGCTATAGGCGTTGTTGAAGAGGATAGTAGCGGTTATCCTGATTGCACAGAATCTTTTATCAGCGCTATGGAGAAAAGCATAAATCTTGGTACAAAAGATGAGACAAAAATTAAAATATATACGCCACTAGTTCATCTTAGTAAATCTCAAATAGTAGAACATGCACTTAAGCTTAATGTTCCACTAGAACTTACATGGAGTTGCTACAAAGACGAAGATAAGGCTTGTGGCGTTTGTGATAGCTGTCGTCTACGACTAAATGGTTTTAAATTAGCCAACACAAAAGACCCAATTGAGTACCAATAAAATAAACTTTAATGATTTAGAGATTTTGCACCTGCAAAAAACAACTCTAAAACATAGCTATATAAGTGTTAAGAAAAATGGAGAGATAGTTCTTAAAACTCCAAAAGTATCAAATACATTTATCCAAAAGCTTCTTACTCAAAGAGAGTCTTGGATAAGAAAACAGCTAAAAATCATAAACTCTTCTAAATCTTTAAGTGTAAATCTTCAAGATGAGATTTTGCTTTTTGGTGAGGTTTTTAGTATCGATACAGATGAAGCAATAGAGCTTAGAGACTCCCTCACAAAAGTT
>NZ_JAQVKA010000089.1 GCF_028694895.1 Sulfurimonas sp.
AAATCTTCGTCCTGCAACTGTTTTTGACGAACTTATAAATGCTTCATCACTTAAGCCTGAAGTTATAAAGGGCGTAGATTTGATGGTTGTTCGCGAGCTTATTGGCGGAATCTATTTTGGAGAGCCAAAAGGGCGTGATGAGAACAAGGGTTGGAATACTATGGTTTACACCCGTGATGAGATTATAAGAATCGCTCATCAAGCATTTAAAATTGCTATGAGTAGAAGTAAAAAAGTATGCTCAATTGATAAAGCAAACGTTTTAGATGTTTCACAGCTTTGGAGAGAGGTTGTGATTGAAGTGGCTCTAGAGTATCCTGAAGTTGAATTAACACATATGTACGTTGATAACGCAGCGATGCAACTGATCCGTGACCCAAGACAGTTTGATGTTATGCTTACTGGAAATATTTTTGGTGATATTTTAAGTGATGAAGCAAGTATGCTCTCAGGCTCTATCGGACTTCTTCCATCAGCTTCTGTTGGCGCTAAAATAGGTGTTTATGAGCCAATCCATGGCTCTGCACCAGATATCGCAGGACAAGGAATAGCAAACCCAATTGCTACCATATTATCAGCGTCTATGATGCTTAGATACGCTCTAGGCGAGCATGAAGCAGCAGATAAAATAGATGCTGCAGTAAAAAGAGCTCTTAAAGAGGGATACAGAACAAAAGATTTAGCTCAGTATGACGCTAAAGAGGTCTGCTCTACAAGTGAGATGGGCTCTATAATCGCTAATTATGCAGTAAAATGAAAACACTGACATTAGCAAATATCTATGAACTTCAAGGGCTTAAAGAAGAGGCTCTTGAGATTTACAAAGAGATTTTGAAAAAAGATTCCTCAAATAGCGATGCAAAGATTGCTATACTAAGACTCTCTGGTATGAGAAAAAAGTTTTTAAATGTAAATACCCAGATGAAAGAGTACTTTGTAAAAATGGAAGATGATATAGAGTTTAATGAATTTGAAAGGTGGTTATTAAAACTATGGAACTAAAAGATGTAATTCTCTCAACTTTAGCAGAGCTTGAAGATCTAAAACCTGATATCGATAACCAGATAAGCAAAAATGAGTTTAAACTAAAAATACAAGAAGATGTAAAAGTCGAGATTGAGCTCGAAGAAGAGCAAGTTCTTAGTAACGAGATGATATTTTTGACATCTATGAGAGAGAGACTACTTGTTCTTTTTGAAGGATTTCAAGCCCCAAACAATACTAACATAGAAGCTAAAGTAGATATGACACTTAATTTTTTAGAGTATGTTTTAGTAACAATTGATTCAAGAGTAGAAGAGTTAGAGAGAGGAAACCGTAGATGAGCCAATATAGAGTGCTCATAGATGCAAATGATGAAAAAGGTCTAGTACATAAGATATCTGGAATTTTTTATCAAAATGACTTTAATATTCTCTCAAATAGTGAATTTGTTGATAGCGAAAATAACAAGTTTTTTATGAGAAGTGTTGTTGAAGGAGATATGGATCTTGACGAACTCTATCAATCTATTTGCGAAGTAATGCCTCAAAATGCAAACATAGAAGTTATTGCACCAAAAAAGAAAAATATAGTAATCATGGCTACAAAAGAGATGCATGCACTTGGAGATATATTGGTACGCCATGAAGCAGGAGAGCTTGAAGCAAATATCTTGTGTGTTATATCAAACTACGCAGAGCTAGGCCCTTTTGTAAAGAAGTTCAATATCCCATTTATAGAAATCTCAAATGTTGGATTAGATAGAGAAGAGCATGAAGAGAAGATAATAGATACTCTCTCAGAGTTTAATGATATAAACTACATAGTTTTAGCAAAATATATGAGAATTTTAACTCCTAAGTTTATAAAAATATATGAAAATAGAATTATAAATATACATCACTCATTCTTACCAGCCTTTATTGGTGCAAACCCATATAAACAGGCTTATGAGAGAGGTGTTAAGATTATAGGTGCTACGTCGCACTTTGTAAATAACAACCTAGATGAAGGCCCGATTATTGCTCAAGAAGTTATACATGTAAATCATGCTTATAGCTGGAGAGATATGCAGCGCATGGGTAAAGATGTTGAAAAAGTTGTACTCTCGCGCGCACTAAGATTAGCTCTTGAAGATAGAATTTTTGTATATGCAAACAAAACTGTAATCTTCTAGATGATATACACCAAAATGAGAAAAGCCCATTTTAGTGGCATGGACAATATGTCCCTACAACCCCCTAAAGCTACAAAACAAGCTAATGCGGTTTTTGCGTGGCAAAAATGTTTCTTTAGAAAAACGATGTTTTTGATAGGTATTAATGATTGCAAAATTTAATTTAGTTCTTGTAAATCCACAAATCCCAAATAATACGGGTGCAATAGGGCGGCTTTGCGTAAATGCAGGAGCAGCTTTGCATATCATTAAGCCTATAGCTTTTGATATAGATGAAAAAGCAGTACGCCGTGCAGGGCTTGATTATTGGCATAAGCTTGATTTGCATGTTTGGGAAAGCCTTGAAGAGTTTTTTAAAAACAACGATATAACAAACAATGCTTATTTTGCAACTACAAAAACTGATAAGCCATACTTTGAGGCTGAGTTTAAAGATGGTGACTATATCTTTTTTGGAAGTGAGACAGCTGGTATTCCTCAAGAGATACTAACAAAATATAAAGAGCAAAATGTCACCATCCCAATGACAAAAGAGGGAAGAAGCCTAAATCTTGCAATAAGTACAGGTATAGTTTTGTATGAAGCTATAAGACAAAACTACACTGCTTTTAGGAACAGAACATGAGCACTTTTATAGATATAATCATGTTAATCCTCTTTGTACTTTTTATGGTTTTTATCTTTGGTGGATATCATAAAAATAAATCAGCACAAAGAGAAGCACAAAGAGAAGCTGATGAAAAAAAAGAGAAAGAAGATTCTATTTTAAAATAACACCTTTGCCCATTTCTCTAATTTTTCTTCAAATTTTTCAAACATACTTTTTGCATTATTTACTAACATTTTCATCTTTCATCCTTTAGTTTTACTATTAAATCTGTCAAATAGTACACATAATTTAAAATAAGGATAAAAAGTATTGCATTTTGTCATATTTTTTTGACTAAATTTTTAAAAACCACTATAATCTTATATATTTAAACTATTCAATTGGAGTATAAGATGAAAAATTTTCTTGATATCGTTGAAGAGATAAAGAGTATTGTCTCTAGTGAATTTAATGGTAAAAAAATGTATGACAAAGATGTCGCAGATATACTTGGTATTACACAGATGAATTTTGCAACAATGAAAAAAAGAAACAAAATCCCATTTGGAGAGCTTTTAGATTTTTGTGCCTTAAAATCTATATCTATAAATTGGCTTCTTTATGGACAATCTCCTGAGAGTCTTGTAGAGGCGACAAACAAATTCTTTATGATCAAATACTTCAGCAACGTAAGCGCTTCTGCTGGTGGCGGAGCTGAGGGTGAAGATGAAGATAATGAGATAATAAAAATTCCTCAAGAGTTTGTAGTAATGCTAGGTGGAGAGAGAGAGTTAAAAAATATTGAAGCTATAAACGTCTCAGGAGATTCAATGGAGCCAACATTTAGCTATAACGATATAGTTTTTATAAATAGAGCTAAAGTTGATCTTCAAAGAGGCGGAATTTTCACCATTAGAACAGAAGCTGGTCTCTTTATTAAAAGAGTTCAAAAAAGAATAGATGGGAAAATAGATGTAATTTCTGATAACCCAATCTACTCAACGCAAACATTAGATCAAAATGAGATAGAAGTGATAGGGCGAGTAGTAAGTAGATTTGGAAATGTTGATTAAAGGTAGTTATATGAGATATTTTTTTATAGTTTTTGCTCTATTTTTATTTGTTGGGTGTTCACAGCATACAGGTAAGCCTGATATTAAAAAAAGTGCTGCAAAGCCGTTTGAAATATATGATTTAGTAAATATTCCCCAAGATGCAGAGTACTTCTCTAAGTTTATTGATAACAATAATACTATTTATGATATTCAAAGAAAATACAATACTAGATACTTTAGTGTTTGGAACATAGATAAGCCAAGAGAGAGTATAGAGTCGATTGTATGGCCTTTTATCGCATTTACTCCACCAGGAAGTTATGGAGAAAACTTACAGTTACACAAGCAAAGTTTTTTTGATGAGATGATACAAAGTGCTAATTTTCAAGAATATGCAACGTTAAATAAAAAAGGCTTGACGTTAAGAGAGGTTAATTTAAGGGCATTTCCAACTATTAAACCGCTACTAAGAGATCCAACTCTTGCAGGGGAAGGTTTTCCTTTTGATTATCTTCAAAATAGCACTGTTCATGCAAATAGTCCAATCTTCATCTCACACTATTCTGAGGACAAAGAGTGGGCATATGTATTTAGTAGTTTTGCATCAGGCTGGATTAAAGCAGATGAGTTTGTAATCTTAGAAGATGATGATAGAGAGCTTTGGCAGAGTGCACAGCAGATATATATCATAAAAGAGGGTGTGGCTATTTATGATGCAAGTGAAGATTTCTTATATAAATCAAAGATAGGAATGAGTTTTGCCATAATATCAGAAGATGAAACAAGCTATAAAGTATTAACGGTTGCATCACATATAGGCTCAAGAGCTATCTATTCAAGCTCTATAATCTCTAAAGAGATAGCTACAAAAGAGCCACTGAACTTAAGTGTTGAAAACTTACCAAACATAGTAAAAGAAGTTTCAAAAACAAACTATGGCTGGGGCGGGATGTATGAACAAAGAGATTGCTCTTCTATGCTTAGAGATATGTACACTCCTTTTGGTATTTGGCTTCCTAGAAACTCATATCAGCAAAGTAGGGTAGGTAAGGTTATCTCTTTAAAAGATATGGATGAGGAAGAGAAGATTAAAGTTATAAAAGAAAATGGTGTGCCATTTCAAACTCTACTTTATAGAAAAGGGCATATCGTTCTTTATGTTGGTACATACAATGATGATATAGTTGTTTTTCATAATACATGGGGAATAAAAACAAAAAAAGATGGGGTTGAGGGAAGATTAGTTGTCGGCAGAGCGATTTTTAGTACCTTGAAGTTAGGAAAAGAGTTAAAATATTATGATGAGAAGTCAGAACTTTTAAAAAATATAACAAGCATGAATATAATAACGGAGTAGTTTTTAAAAGATGAGTGAGAAGATATATTCTCACTCAAGAGTATTTTATGCTTTGATATCTAAGAGTGAGCCTAGCATCTCATCTTGCGTTCTAAGAGCAGTAACATTTACTGAAGTGGCATCCACAGCAATGATTTGAGTAGTCATTTCGTTAGCTAAATCTGTTTGACTCATCTTTGAGCCATTATTATCCGCTTTTGAATTTTCTGCTTTGACGTAATTATCACCACCACTAATTCTAGTGTTTGTAGGAACAAAACCATCAGCATTTACATTTGCAACATTATGTGCACTATTGTTTAACATACTCTGGTGTGCTTGAATTGATGAAATATTATTTGAAATATTCATTTTATAACCTCCTATAAAGATATAATCTTAATGTAAATCGGCATTTAGCTTTATTTCTCTAGTGCTTTTTTGAACAACATATTGACCATTTAGTGAGTTTTGTCTAAAGTGAAGGCTTTTTAACCCAGCAAGCTCCCACCCTTTCATATAGTTGTCAAATTTAGTTTTAGGATTTGCTTTTCGTATCTCTATTAATTCTGCATCATTGAGATGAAATTTTGTACCAGTGAAAACCGCCAAGCCTCCATCTATTATACAACCATCTCCTAATGAAATTCCACAT
>NZ_JAQVKA010000017.1 GCF_028694895.1 Sulfurimonas sp.
TTCTTAGAAAATTCATCTACACATAATCTATTGGATAAAGCAGAGTATGCGATGATGACTGCTAAGAGGGATGGAAAAAATACCATACGTTTTTATAATGAATCTCTTCAAAAAATGACAAAACAAAAATCTCAAATGCTCCAATATTTAAAAGAGTCAATCTTAAAAAATGAGCTCTACTTAAACTATCAAAAGCAGTTTGATAAAGATGAAAATGTTGTTGGCGTTGAAGCTCTTATGAGATGGAACCACCCTATTCTTGGATCTGTATCACCTGCGGAGTTTATACCTATAGCAGAGGAGTCTGGAGTTATAAAAGAGATTGGTGCATTTGTACTAGAATCCGCAACAAACCAACTCCTTCTTTGGCAAAGCGATGAGATAAAAAAAGAGTGGAGAATCTCTGTAAATGTAAGTCCACTGCAATTTAGAGATAATGACTTTGTAGATAAGTTAAAAAAACTAATAACTTCTAAAAACATTGACCCTCTAAAGTTAAGGATAGAACTCACTGAGGGCGTTTTGATAGAAAACAAAGAACAAGCTATAGGTAAAATTAATGATTTAAAAGACTTTGGTATCTCAACTTCTATTGATGATTTTGGAACAGGTTATTCAAATCTATCATACTTGAAAAATTTAAAGATTGATGAACTAAAGATAGATCAATCATTTGTTTTTGGATTAAACCAAAATAGCTCAGATAAAGCAATTGTTAGAACTATAATTATGTTTGCTGAAGAGTTTAATTTTGAAGTTATTGCTGAGGGTGTAGAGACTAAAGAGCAGTTTGAAATCTTAAAAGAGCTTGGATGCAACTACTTCCAAGGCTTCTTTTTAGCTAGACCTTGTAAAGTAGAAGAGTTATAGATATTTAAAATTGTGGTTGTAGGAATGGGATAACTTGTTTCTTACGACTAAGCACTCCATCTAGCCAAGCTTGGTTATCATGAAGCTTGATGTTAAATGCAGCTTCTACCTTGCTTATATCATCGCTGAGCACTAATAGTTGTGAGCCCTCTTTCATGATATCAGTTAAGAGCATAAGTATCGTATGAAGCCCATCCTCTTCTTTCATTAGTTTCATATCATCAAAGAGCTCACCAATTCTACTCTCTAACACCGATATATCAACCATTTCAAGTTGCCCTACTCCAACTCTAGTTCCATTCATATCAAAAGCTTTATAATCTCTTGTATTTAGGTTTCTAGCACTAGCACCCTCAACTGCAGACTTTGCTATAAACATCTCCATAGCAAGAGCTTTATAATCCTCAATCCCACAGATAGCAGATAGCTCTTTTACAGCTTTTGTATCCACTTTTGTACATGTAGGAGATTTAAAAATCACTGTATCACTAAGTATAGCGCACATCATCATCCCTGCTATATCTTTTGGGATTTCTACTTTATAGTGATCATACATCTCTTTTACGATAGTGTTTGAACACCCAATTGGGCGAATCCAACACTCTAATGGCGTATCAGTCGTGATATCGCCTAGTTTATGATGATCTACTATGCCTAAAATTGTTGCTTCTTTGATATCTTTTGGAGCTTGTGCTAAATCTGAAAAGTCAATTATATAAACCTTCTCACCAGCATAAGACGTTTTAAGCTCAGGAGCATCTACTCCAAATTTGTTAAGTATAAACTCTGTCTCTGGAGAGATTTCGCCTTGACGTGTTGCTATACAATCTTCGCCTAGCTTGTTTTTTAGATATGTTAAAGAGATTGACCCAACGATTGAGTCAGAGTCTGGATTTGTATGACCAAAAATATATGTTGACATAATTAGTAACCTTTAATTCTTTTTTTGCAATTATACTAATATTTTTTTAGATTCTAATTTCTACTATTTTATTTACCTATTTTAATAATCTTAATTTAATATAACTACCCATAAAACTTTGTAGCATAGGATGCTATAATCTATTTATGAAACAAGAGATTATTTTATACCACAGCTTTATAGTTCTTGGCTCTTTACTCAGTTTCGTGGTATTAGTTCACATGCTATACCATAGACGCCCTCCTAGTGCAATCATCGCTTGGATTTTATCAATCATCGTTATACCTTATGTAGCAATGCCACTTTACTTTATAATAGGACTAAGAAAAAGAAAAAATAGATATAAAAAAACCACTCTTTTATTAGAAAATCAAGATTTTAACTCTCCTTTAGCAAATAAACATTTTAAACTATACACAGATTCAACCAAGGCATATAAAGTGCTTTTAGACTCTATAAATGGGGCAAAGAGTTCTATATATATCAGCACTTTTATATTTGAGTATGACAAAACCACAAAAGAGATAATCAAAGCCCTAATATCTCGCGCTAAAGAGGGTGTAGAGATAAAAATCCTTGTAGATTCTCTAGGTTCTATATATCTATATTTTACACAGTATAGACTCAAAGAGTTAAGAGAAGCTGGAGCAAAAATTGAGTTTTTTATGCCTATCTTTCAAATGCCTTTTAGAAACTATATCAATCTTAGAAACCACAGAAAGTTGTATATTTTTGATAATAAGATAGCTTTAAATACTGGAGGGAATCTCTCTGATGATTACATTGGTGAATCGTACTCAAAAGAACGATGGAGAGACCTTATGTTTTTGGTTGAGGGTAAATCTGTCAAAGAGTACTTTCATCTTTTTGCATCTGATTGGTTTTATGCTGCAAAAGAAAAGCTAAAAACTATACAACATCAGCATGAGAGTGGTGATTTTCTACTTCAAGTTATCCCATCAGGTCCAGATACACAAAGAGATGTTTTTTATGAGATGCTTCTCTCTAACATCTATGAGGCCAAAGAGAAAATATGCATAATAACTCCATATTTTATTCCAAATGGTTCTCTTATGGAAGCGCTAATCATCGCAAGACATAAAGGTGTTGAGATAAATCTTATAACGCCAAAAGAGGCAAACCACATTATCATAAATCTAGCTCGAGGCTCATATATGAGAGAGCTTGAAGAAAATGGAGTTAAAATCTATCTACATGAGGGAGCAATGCTTCACGCAAAAGCAATCATCTTTGATGCCAAGTGTGTTGTTCTTGGAAGTGCAAACTTTGATAACAGAAGCCTTTTTTTAAACTATGAAGTAGCAACATTCGTATATAATGATTCAATCATTAAAGAGATAGAATTTTTGAGCAATACTCTTATAAAGGAGTCTACTCTAGGCGCAAAAAGTGTATCTGCTATAAGGAGAGTTTTTGAAAATTTTATGCGAATCTTCTCTCCACAACTCTAAAGAGAATTAAAATGTTTAAACCAAAGAGTATAATAAAATCTTTAAAACATCAAGAAAGTGAGCTAAAAGAAGACTTTAGTATTCTCTGTTGGAATGTTGCAAAACTAACACTTAAAAGTTCTTATAAAGAGTTTGTAGACACTCTCATACAAGAGCATAAGTTAGATATCTTGTTACTTCAAGAGGTCAAAAAACATCTCTCACATGAGCTAGAACTTCATGACTACTCATATGTACTCTCACCAAACATAGAGACAAAAAAACATATGTTTGGAGTTCTTAGTGCATTTAAAAGCTCATGTCACAGTGAGCAGGCTATTCTTAGCAAAAAGCAAGAACTTCGTTACGCAACCCATAAAACTTCTCTTATAACTCATCATAAAACTTCAGATGATCAAACTCTTCTTGTAGTAAATCTTCACGCCATAAACTTTGTAAAAAGCAGTGCTTTTAAACATGAACTTGATTCGTTACATGTAACTATAAAAAATCATCAAGGAGCTATGATAGTTGCAGGTGATTTTAACACGTGGAATGCAAAGAGAGTTGCTTATTTGAGAGAGTTTAGTAGCTCCTTAGAGTTGACGCAAGTTGGTTTTAGTAATGAAAAAGATATAAAGAGAGTTTTTTCAAATACACTTGATTATATATTTTACAGAGGTGTTGAGCTTATAAGCTCAACTGTCGTAGATAGTAAAAAGATTTCAGACCATAACCCAATCATCGCAAAGTTTAAACTCTAATCTATAAACTCTACTACTTCATCAAACGCTAGTCTGAGCTGAGATGATTGAGGATTTGCTCTATAGCCAAATGGGATAACCAAAGCGACCTGATACTTACTAATATCAAGGCCTAATACATTTTGTAACTCTTCCCTATCAAAGCCCTCTATAGGGCAACTGTCTATCTTTAGTGCTGCTGCGCATGTCATCATATTTGCAGCTGCAATATAAGCCTGTCTGGCACTCCAACAGTAGATATTATCATCGCTATCGAGAGTATTTTTTAGATGATTTGCATAAAGTTCTACATAACTATCAAGCTTCTCTTGTGGCATATCTCTTCTTTTAAATCTCATCTCAGGCATGCCAGATTCTACTTTTAGGCTCTCTATTGCACTTAAAATTACGATTAAATGAGAGCATGAAGTTATCTGCGGTTGATTCCAGCAGTATGGTCGAATCTTTGCTTTTAACTCTTTATTTGTAATAACTAAAAACTTCCACGGCTCCATACCAAAGGAAGACGGTGATTTTCTACCAGCTTCTAAAATCTCTCTAATATCCGCATCACTTATTTTTTTATCTTCATCAAAAAGTTTACACGCATGCCTAAAATCCATAACATCTATAAAAGTTTTATTCATCTTTTACCTCTATTTATTTTGCAAGATTATATACTTTCAAAACTAATAAACAAACCAAAATAAAGCACTACATAAATTGTTTATAAAATCAAAGGATTATTGTGAAGTGTTACTGCAAAAGTAAAAAAGAGTTTAGCGAGTGTTGCGAACCATTTCTCAGCGGCGATAAAAAAGCCACATCTGCACTTGAGTTAATGAGAAGCAGATATAGCGCTTATGTTTTAGGTGATGGACATTACATAGTAAACACTGCATCTAAAGAGGCACGCTTTGAAGATAACATAGCTCTAATTGCAGAGTATGCAAGAAGCGTAAATTGGTTAGGTTTAGAGATAGTAAAAGCAGAGAAAAATATAGTTGAGTTTAAAGCTTATTATGAGGACAGCGAAGGACTACACGTACAACATGAGCGAAGTAACTTCACCTTTGAAGATGACATCTGGCTATACAAAGATGGAAAACTGTTTAACTCCAAAATAGAGCGAAACATCCTCTGTCCATGCCAAAGCGGTAAAAAGTATAAAAAATGCTGTAATAAAGCTTCTTAAATAGAAAAATATTATTTAGAAATGTTACTTTTTTCTTAATTTTTTTTACTCTATATAAAACTAAGAACAGAAGAAGCGCTTTGAGATATTATTCGATAATTAATATCAAATAAGGAAATAGTATGTTTAAAGTTATTGTAGAAAAAGAGTGTGGTTGTTTTGTTAAAAGTGATTTAAAAAATGGAATTGAGTTGGATTCAAAAGATGATGCACTTATGAAATCAATTGAGATGAGAGATTTTATGAATGAAGAATTTTGTGGAAAGCACAGCTTTAAAGTTCAAGAAGTTGGAGATAGTTTTGTAATAGCTATGAGTGATTCAACAAGCAATGGCTGTTGTGGTGGCGGTTGTTCAAGCCACTAGTCATATTATCCCCAAGTTTAATCTTGGGGATAATTGTAAAAAAGCTTCTTAAATAGAAGAGAGTTTTTCTATATAGTTTTGAACTTCTAGCGCATCTCCGCGAAAAGTTACCATATGTGCGCGTTTTTGTATCTGATAATCATACATAGGGTCATAATACTCCTCTAAAAGAAACTTAACCCACTCTTTGTATCCATCATATGAACCACTTCTTTTTTGCTCATTTAACGCACTCTCAAATATGCTAGACACCTTCGTATACTTTTCACTTCCTAAACGTCTTGTTATTCTACTCATTGCATCTTGTATGTTCTTACTCCACTCTTCTAGTGCAGAATCAAAACCAGCTTTTATATAAGCTTCTTGAGCTTGGATTACATACTCATCAAGTGTTATGTCAACTCTCTCTTGCATTTGTGCTTCAAGGATAACAAGCGGTGCATTTATAGTTGTGGTGATAAGGTTATCTGGCATAAAGGAGTTACCTATATGTTTTCCCTCATCTTCAAAGACTAGAGTCTTATAACCATCTTCTATCTTTTGAATCAATTCGTATGCTAGATTATTTTCAAAATCTATCTGCATAGGTTGAGGATTTATTTGACTTCCAAAAGATGAGCCTCTATGATTTGCTAGAGCTTCAAGGTCGATTGAGTTTTTCATTCGCTCAAGCACTATTGTCTTTCCAGAGCCTGTTCGCCCACCTAGTATTATGGGCTTAAAGTGCTCAGTTGACTCTTTTATCTGATTTATTAGATAAGCTCTAAATGCTTTATAACCACCTTTGAGTCGTACTATATTTTTTCCTCTCTCACGCAGCCACTCTTGAGAGATTCTAGAGCGTTGTCCGCCTCTAAAACAGTAAAGTAGTGCAGAAGGATTTGCCTCTATAAAATCTATCCAAGAAGCAATACGCTCTTCTCTTATATCAGCACTTACTAAAGTATGTCCTAATTCTATAGCTTTTTTATTGCCTTGATTTTTGTAGCATATTCCCACCAAGTGGCGCTCTTCATCGTTCATGATAGGTAAGTTTATGGCATTTAAAAATGCACCCTTTTTAAACTCTACTGGTGCACGAACATCAAGAAGTGGAGTTTTATTTAGAACAATGGACTTAAAATCATCAAACAAAAGACTCACTATATAACCTCTATCACATGTTCGCCTTTTGTAGTCGTCTCGCCTATTGGCTCAAGGTTTAAACCAAACTCTTTAGCACTTTTGTAAAACTCTTCTACGCCACTTTTTTTTACAAAAACCAAAAGTCCGCCTGAAGTTTGTGCATCACAAAGTATTTCTTTTTGCTCATCGCTCATAGCACTTATCTTATGACCATAACTCATAAAGTTTTTACGCGAACCCCCAGGAATACACCCTAACACTCTGTATTTCTCAACATTTTTTAAAAGTGGAACACTCTTAAAGTTTATCTTCGCACTTACATCACTTGCTTCGCAAACTTCACTAAGATGCCCCAAAAGACCGAATCCTGTAACGTCTGTCATAGTTACAACGCTCTCAAGTGCAGCAAAAGTAGCTCCTGCTTTATTTAACGTAACCATAGCTTCAATGGCAACGTCAATGTCCCCATCTTCTATCTTCTTTTGTTTTTGCGCAGTTGTAAGGATTCCGATTCCGATAGGTTTTGTAAGAAATATATAACAATCATCCGTTGCAGAGCTATTTTTCATAAGATGTTTATTGTCAACTAACCCTGTAACAGCAAGTCCAAAAATTGGCTCAGGAGAGTCTATAGAGTGACCACCAGCTAAAGGGATTCCACTCTCCAAACATACTGCACGACCACCTTCGATAACCTCTTTTGCAACATCAGCAGAGAGCTTATCAATAGGCCATCCAAAAATAGCGATAGCCATAAGTGGACGACCACCCATCGCATAGATATCACTAAGTGCGTTTGTAGCAGCAATACGCCCAAATGTAAAAGGGTCATCTACTATAGGCATAAAAAAGTCTGTTGTAGAGAGCACAGATTTGCCATCTCCCAAATCAAACGCTGCTGCGTCATCTTTATGTTCATTTCCAACTAAAAGTTCTGGATAAAGAGGCATTTTCGTAGTTGTTTTTAAAATCTCATCAAGAAGCATTGGCGAGATTTTACATCCACACCCTGCCCCATGACTATATTCTGTAAGTTTTATTTGACCCACTGTTTTCCTTAAATATGACTATTTTTGTTTATGAAGTAAAAGCTCTTTTGCAAGATACTCTCCGGTATAACTACCTGTTTTTTTATAGTTTTTAGCAAGCTCTTCAGGGCTTCCCTCAGCGATGATTAAACCGCCTCCGCTTCCACCCTCAGGCCCCATATCTATGATGTAATCCGCATTTTTTATCATGTCTAAGTTATGCTCTATGATTAAGACGCTATTTCCAAGTTCTACAAACTTATGCAGAACTCCTGTCAGTCTATCAACGTCTGCAAAATGAAGCCCTGTTGTTGGCTCATCAAGGATGTATAGTGTTTTACCTGTATCTTTACGGCTTAACTCTTTACTTAGTTTAATTCTTTGTGCTTCACCGCCTGAGAGTGTTACAGCGTTTTGTCCTAGAGTAATGTAACCAAGGCCCACATCAACTAAAGTTGAGAGGATTTGATTTAGTTTTGGTATCGCTTTAAAAAACTCATAAGCCTCTTCAACGCTCATGTTTAGCACTTCTGATATGTTTTTACCTTTGTAGTAAACCTCTAGAGTTTGTTGATTGTATCTACTGCCATTACATGCGTCACATTTGACCATGATGTCTGGTAAAAAGTGCATCTCTATCTTGTTTTGGCCTTCGCCTTGACACTTCTCACACCTTCCACCTCTAACATTAAAGCTAAATCTTGAGCTTGTATAACCTCTAATTTGAGCCTCTTTTGTCTGCTCAAAAAGATTTCTTATCTCATCCATAAGTCCTGTATAAGTTGCTGGATTTGAGCGTGGAGTCCGTCCTATTGGGCTTTGATCAAGGTAGATTACTTTATCTACATTCTCAAGTCCGTTGATTTCCACTCCTGCAACTTTGTTTACTTTTCTTGCATGATTTAAAAGCTCTCTCGCCGTTGGAAGAAGCGTTTGAAGCATCAGAGAACTTTTTCCACTTCCGCTTACTCCTGTGATACAGACAAAGTTGTTTAGTGGAATTTTCGCGCTTAAATTATTGATATTATTTAATGTAACATTTTTTATCTCTATAAATTTATCTTGTGCCCTTCTGTAAAAATACTCTATCCTTTTTCTACCATAAAGATAGTCAGCTGTGAGTGTTTTAGCCTTTTGTAGCTTATCAAGTGTTCCTGCAAAAACAACTTCTCCACCAAACTTTCCAGCTCCAGGGCCAATATCTACTATAAAATCAGCATTCTCGATAGTCTCTTTGTCATGTTCAACAACAATTACGCTGTTTCCTTTTTCTTGAAGACTTCTAAGAGTTCGGATAAGTTTAAGAGTATCTCTCTCATGAAGCCCTATACTTGGCTCATCAAGAACATATAAAACACCAGTTAAACCACTTCCTATCTGCGAAGCAATGCGGATTCTTTGCGCCTCTCCACCACTGATAGTTCTAGCATCACGGCCAAGCGTTATATAGCCAAGTCCTACATCAAACAAAAAGTAGAGTCTCTCCCTTATCTCATTTAAAATAGGTGCAGAAATTTGAGCACTTTGATCTGTAAAATACTCAAAATTTGTTTTATTCTCAAACCACTCGTAGCTTTTAGAGATTGGCATATCTAAAACATCTGCAATTCCTTTACCTGCGACCTTAACGGCTAAAGACTCTTGTTTTAATCTATGAGATGAGCAGATACTACACTTCTTCTCACTCATATAATCAGCCAACTCTTTTTCATCTTTAAACATATCGTATGCTATTTTTATGATTCCCGGCCAAACTCTCTTTACTTCATGATTTTTCCAAAGAAAGCTAACTTCATCTATGCCGCCATGCAAGATAGCTTTTTTCTGATGCTCTTCTAACTCTGAATAAGGGATGGTTGTATTTATCTTATTTTGCGCGCAAAAGCCTTTTAAGAATGTAAAATAGTAACCTTTGTTAAAGCCATAGATTATCTTTACAGCGCCCTTCTCAACCGACAAATCAACATCTACAATCTTATCTTGATCAAGTGCATAACGAAGTCCCAGCCCATCACACTCTCTACATGCACCCTTTGGAGAGTTAAAAGAGAAAGATAATGGCTCTAGTGGTTCAAAACTAACCTTACAATCAAAACATGCGTTGTGTTCACTGTAGTGCATATGTGAACGGTTAAGTCCAAGCTCCTCATGATTTAGTATCTCAACTTCAAGCTCACCATAGCTCTCTTTTAGGGCTTTTTCAACGTCTGCTGCTATGCGTTCTTTGTTCTCTTTATTTACCACTACTCTATCTATTACAACTTTTATAGTATGTTTTTTTGTTTTACTAAGCTCTATCTCTTCATCAAGTCTTACCATCACGCCATCTATCATGGCACGAACATAACCTTTATGTACAAGAGACTCTAAAACATCAGCGTATGCGCCTTTTTTCTCATTTACGATGGGAGCCAAAAGAACAAGTTTTGCACCTTCTGGAAGTTTTGCAACCTCGCCTATAATATCTGAAGCACTCATTTGAGAGATTACTTTGCCACACTTATGGCAGTGCTGAATCCCAACACGAGCATATAGAAGTCTTAGATAGTCATATATTTCAGTAATTGTTCCAACAGTTGAGCGAGGATTTTTACTTGTAGTTTTTTGATCAATCGCGATAGCTGGAGTAAGTCCTTCTATCTTATCAACATCAGGTTTTCCTACACGGTCTAAGAATTGTCTTGCATAAGATGAGAGAGACTCCATGTAACGTCTCTGCCCCTCAGCGTAGAGCGTATCAAACGCTAGAGTTGATTTTCCACTACCGCTCAGGCCTGTAAATACAACAAGCTGATTTTTTGGAATCTCAAGCGATATATTTTTTAAATTATTTTCTCTTGCACCTACAATTTTTATAATATCTCTGTTTTTCATAATATAATTAATTCCCTCTAAAAAATATTCTCTGTGCCAAATATAGTACTATTAAAAGATAAAAGAACACTAATAGTCTCTTTTGAACTAGAGCATCTACCTTATCTTTAAGATGCACACCGATATATACACCAACAAATGAAGCTAAACCTATTACAACTCCGCTATAAAAATCTATCTCCCTACTTAAAGAGTGAGATATCAAACCAGCAACAGAAGAAAAGACTACAAAAAAGAGTCCAGCTGATATAGCACGCTTAAGGTCTACATGTAAGAAACCTACTAGTATTGGAACTAAAAGTATACTACCACCAACACCAATCAACATACTCAATGTACCTAAAACCAACCCTATAAAAAACAGAATTACTCTATGTACTTTTTTTTGAGTCTGATTTATAATCGTCTTTGCAAATAGTCTAAATAGTGCAAATGAAGCAAACGCTAAAAAAATAAGCTCTAAAACTTTATCATTTACATAAGAAACTATAAAACCACTTAAAAATGCACCACAAAACCCACCAATTCCAATGGTTACAACCATTGCAACATCAAGATTTTTATTTTTATTGTTTAAATAACTTCCATAAATAGAGCTAAAAACCATTTGCACTACTGAAATTCCAATAGCATCTTTTATTTGATAACCTAAAAACAGAAGAAGAGGAACAAGAATAGTTCCACCACCAATCCCAAAAAAGCCAGATAAAGTACCAACGCCAACGCCTAAAAGGAGTAATTCAATCATTTTAAAAACTTTTTTTGGAATTATATCATCTTATACAAAATCAAAGTTATCACAACTTATCAAACATAAGATAGTTTAATTTTACTTTGAGATTCAATAAAGTATAATCATCCCTCTTAAGGGGCATAAAATGTTAAATATAATTATAGAAGCTTCCCAAAATTTCTGTATACATCAAATTAGAGAAACACATGAAGTTGTTGCGTGTACGGATAAAATGAGAACACTAATTGCTTATGTTGACATAACTATGACTAGTGGTAAAAAACATAGAGTTTATATAGGTGCATCACCAAATTTTGCTCAAAGAGTTACAACGATTCTTTTAGAAGAAGATGAGAGTGATGAAGAGACATTAGTTGATATGGTCCTTGAACTTACAAACCTCATAGTTGGAAGCGCTAAAGTTCTTGCACAAAATATGCCAGAGTGTTCGTACACGATGGCTACTCCTTGTTTTGAAAAAATAGATGCTTTTGATATAGAGTATAATGAAGCAAAAACTATAAAAGTTGGCAATGATGAGATGATTGTTGCCATCAAGGAAATATAATTGAAAAAAAGAAAACATGGCTATGGGGCAAAGGAAGAAGTCTTTGACCCAGAGAGCGAACTTTCGTGGATGGACTATTCGGGTCTTTTAGATATGGAAGTTGAATTTGTATCTGATTTAGGCGAGACAGAGCTCAGCATAGGCGATATACTACAACTAAAAAAAGGTTCCATTATAGACCTTAAAAAACCAGCTGGTGAGAGCGTTGAATCATATGTAAATGGACGTATTTTAGGCAGAGGCGAAGTTATGGTATATGAAAAAAACCTCGCAATCCGTATAAATGAAATCCTAGACTCAAGCGCCGTTTTATATCACCTCTCAAGAGAGAAACAATGATTAAATTTTTACTACTTTTTTCTATCCCTTTTTTGCTTAATGCTTCAAAAATACTAAGTTATAACATCTACGATAGAACAGATAGAGTAGATGTTATGGTAACTTTTGATACCCCTTATAGCGGTACTATAAAACAAAACAATAGTAACTCCATTATCACTATAAAGCTTGAAGGTGCTTCAATAGAATCTTCTAAGGTTAAGCAGCTCTCATCAAAGTATATACGCTCAATTACTATTACACCGATGGATGAGTATACTCAAATAGTAGCAGAAGTTCCGCCATCTGTAACACTGCAAGCTTCAAAAACATCTGACTCTTATGGGCTTAGACTTCGCTTTGCAACGCAAGAAACCGTAGCACAAGGTAGCTCTGGGCAAAAAGAGGTTTCAAAAGATGAGTTTGCTTCCCTTCCAACAAAAAAAGGTGATGATTTATCACAAAGCTACTATATTGTTCTTACAATTCTCATACTCGGTATAGGAACACTTTTTTATATCAAAAGAAGAGTTACTCAGCCACAAACAAAACAAAAACAATCATCTTGGCTTTTTCAAGAGAGCAGTAGTACAACACAAGAAAAAAAAGATGTTACACAACCAACTAACTCATCAAACATAACTATTAGATTTCAAAAAGCATTAGACAGTGACAACAGTGTAGTTATGCTTGATTTTGGTGAGCAGAGCTATCTTGTACTCATAGGAAAGAGCAATATACTCTTAGACAAATTTACAGACAATAAACCTGCGTCTGAGAGTGAATTTGAAACTATCTTGCAAAACAGACATAAAGAACTTGATAATTTTTTGAATAATGACGAAGAGTATAAAGACTCGCTTAGAATATATAAAGAAAAGGCAGCTTCAATCTCTTATGAGGTTTAATCCTCTTGCTGCGCTTTACCATTTAGAAGATTTTTAATTGTAGAGAGATTCTCTACACTTAACTTATATTTTTCATCCATCATCTTAGTAACATGGTAAACCTCTGTTATGGTAATGCCATATGGGTCTTTTTTCTCTTTAACTATTTTAGAGCACTCATCATATGAGTAAAGATATAGCACTTTACGAGTTTGTTGTATATAGTAAGTTAGCGTAATCTCATCAGAGTGTTTTTTCTCAAGCGCTACCACAATACTCTGGTTATCTTTAAAACTTTTATCAAGTCCTAACTCATCTCTAAGAGATGCAACTTCAATATAACCTATATAGAATTTATTATATAAGTCATGATATCTTTGCACTTTTTGACTCATTAAAAAATTCATATCAATGATATATTTTTTATGACTTCTTATAGTTTTTGTAATCCAAGAAATTGTATTGTAATATCTAAATGGAAATAGTTTAAGTGAGTGAGCCTCAATCATTTTAGGTGATTTAACTCTCTTTTTTGGTTGAAGCTTTCTGCTATCTGTATCTACAATATAATCAAGCACCGCTTTAGCTGAGAATTCATTTGTCAGCCAAACATTACAATATGGTGGTAGTTGTCTAACCCCAGTAGCACCCTCATTTAAAATAATAAGTGATTTAATCTCATACTCTGGAAAAATAAGTTCTAAAAGAGCTTTTTTCTTTCTAAGTCTTTTTCTAAGCTTTAAAACAGACTTTACAAGTGTCATCTCAACAAAATATAGTTCTTTGTTTTTTGTGATAAACATAGCATCAAACTCGCTAATTTCTCTACTTTTTGTTCTATAAACAATTTGCTGTTTTTCACTTATTGAGAGTGTATTTGCATGAGATTTTATCTTGTCTTGATGAAAACCTTTTAAGACAAACTTTTCTATCTCATCATTCTCTACTGCGTACATAAGAAGTTTTTCATAAACATAGTTTTCAAAAACTTCACCCTCAAAAGAGCGATACGAGCTTAAATAGTGTTGATCATCTTTGGCAATTCCACGTCTTATAAGTGCCAGTAGATACTTTACATTATAATCATAGTGAAGTAGATTATCTCCTATATCACTCTCATCTAACGTCTTAATTGATTTGCTGATTTTTAACAAGCTATCTCACTATTATTTAAAAAATTTTCTATTAATTCTCTACACTCATCAGGCTTTGAGACATGATTTATTTTATCTCTTAAAACTGAAGCTCCACGATATCCTTTTGAGTAAGTATGCATATGTTTTCTAAACATAGCAACGCCATGAGCACCATGAAACTCAATCATTTTATCAAAATGTTCCATGATTATAACGCGTTTTATACTCTCATCAATATCTTTAGTGCCATGCTTTAGCTGATGAAAAATCCAAGGAGCGCCAATAGCACCACGACCTATCATCACACCATCAGCGCCAGTATGCTTTAAAACCCACTCTGCTTTTTCATATGAGTCTATATCCCCATTTGCAATTACTGGAATATTGATAGCCTCTTTTATCTCTCTTATCGCATCATAATCAACTGCTGATTTAAATCTTCCAGCACGTGTTCTTCCATGAACTGCAATAAAATCAGCTCCACTATCTTCAACCATTTTTGCGATATCAACATGGTTTTTTTTCTCAAATCCAAGTCTTATCTTAACACTTGTGAGGTTTTTGTTTGATGTGTCTTTAATTGTTCTTATAATCTCACCCATAAGAGGTAGATTTAAAAGAAGTGAGCTTCCACTTCCATGTCCTACAATTTTAGGAACAGGGCATCCGCAATTTAAATCAATTACATCTATGCCAGAGAGCTCATTTAGTATCTCAACGGCTCTTCTTATAACATCTACCTCGGCTCCAGCAATTTGAACAGAATAAGGGTCTTCATTGGGGCTTTTTTCTATCATTGATAATGTTTTTGATGAATTGTGAGCTAGGGCGTTTGAGCTAAGCATCTCACTAACAGTAAGATCTGCTCCAAATTTTTTAACTACACTTCTAAATGGTAAATCTGTATAACCAGCAAGAGGTGCTAGAACGTAGATAGGCTTATCAAAAGTTAGTTTCTTTTCAATCATTTTATACTAAATAAAAAGATTTATATCAAAGTGTTTACCACACTCTTTAAGTGAACTATATGCTTTAAACTGTGGATAATCACCAGCTTGAGAAACATCTAGTATGTCTTTTGCAGGAGTTAACATCTCTAAATCAAAAAGCGTAAATAGATACGCTTCCATTGCTAAATCATTATCGTTACTCAATGTTTCAAAAAGCTTCATTCTCTGCTCAGGTAACATTGACTTAGATAACTTTTTAGATGCCTCTACGTACTCTTTTGATGAAAGACTTAAATCTTTACAAAGAGAGATTAAAGATTCATTAGAAATAACTAAAGTATTTGAATCTGCATTAATTCTAGATAAAATTTCAAAAATAGCTTCTTTAGTAAGTGCATTTTTATACTTTTCAATCCCATTTAACGATGCTTTTTTTACAAAATCAATATAAACTTCTTTTTGTAAAGATATATCATATTTATTTTTAGAACTTAAAATATCTTCAGCGCTTAAAACACCTTTTTTATATCTATTTCTATCATTTTGGATAGCAAACGGATTTGAAGGTAAAAGAGAATATTTTCTTAAATCAACAATTTCACCATTTTTTATATTATTTATTATAGTTAGAACATCATTTATTTTCTTATTTTCTACTTCAGCGTTAAACTGTGCTGTTGGAGAAACTGTTGCATTATCGACTAAAGTACCTAAGAGTTTATATTTTGGTGTTTTAAATGAGTGAGAGCGATTCTCTTTTGCTAAATATGCATCAACGATAGAGTCAACCATTTCTTCATGATCTTTTTTATATTTACGAACCTTTAACATTCCCACTAGCGAATAAAAAAGCATATGAAGTAAACTTGCTATATATAAAAGAATCATTGGCAAAACTACTAACACAGCAATAGACAAAGATGGCAGAGTAACTCCAAAAAGCTCAATACTTAGGCTATCTTGTGTTATAAATGCGTAAACATACCAACCTACTACTACTATTAATATAAATGCTGCTATCGTGTATTTTTTAAGATGCATAACTACTCCCTATCTAGATTTTTCTACTATTTCTCTACAATCTATGCAGTATATCGCATGAGGCTTAACTTTAAGTCTTTGAAAACCAATTGGATCTTCGCACATCTCACATATTCCATAATCACCTACTACGATTTTTCCAAGCGTAACATTTATCTCTCTTAATTCTTGCTCTTGTTGTTGAACAATTGCACTCTCAACCATTGAACTATTATCTACAGATGCGTGATCGCCCTCATCTTTTAACTCCAAAGAGCTTAATTGTGTCAACTCTTCATTAACACCTCTAATATTTTTTATTATTTGTTCTTTTTTACTCTCAAGAATCTCTTTAAAATATTTTAACTCGCTCTCTTGCACATCTATTCCTTGTTATTTATGATATGGGTGATTACTTAAAATTGAAAATCCCCTATAAATTTGCTCCAGTAAAACTACTTTGGCAATTTTATGACTCATAGTAATATTCCCTAAACTTATGATAGAATCACCCTTCTTTAAGAAATCATCTTCAAAGCCGTAGGCACCGCCTATAAAAAATTTAACCGCAATTCTACCATCTAATAGCTTACTAAATTCATAACTATCAATTAATTGTCCATCTGGATGCAATATAACGTTAAAACTCTTAGCTAAATACGGTGCAAAAAGTTTTGAATAAGCCTCTTTTGAGGCCTCTGCGGAGATAGTGTGCGCTTTTGTTACATCTTTATTAAAAAGTTCTATATCTTCTATCTTTGCAAAGCGAGAAATCATCTTCATAAGCTCTTTATTAAGAGGATCATATATAGATTTCTCTTTTTTGGCAATTGATAGAATCTCTATATTCACAAAATCAATCCGCTTCCTATCACATGATAAGTAACATGTGAAAATTCATCACTCTCTTTTACTCCACCAATTGCTCCAACACAATGTTTTGATAGTGACGCAAGATGGTCTAGTTTTTCGCCAAGAACTGTTGTAACGTCACTTTTTGTATCTGTACTTCTATATGCACCTAGACCAATATAGTTTAAGTCCATCTCATTAGCTTCTAAAATCTCTTTCTCGTTATGAGTTGAGATACCTAAAATCTTATCTTTTTTAATAACTTCTCTAATAATTTTAACTGCTACAAAAAGATCTTTATCTACCTTTATTAAATCTTCTTGTCCCATATGAACGCCATCGCAAAACTCTATAAGTTCATAAGCATCATTTACGATTAAAAAACCATCATATATTTTTCTAATTTTAATGAGTTGTTGTTTGATAAATGCAATATCAGCATTTTTATTTCGATACTGAATGATCTCTGCATTTTTTTCTTTGGCTATAGAGATAAATTCTTCGAGCAAAAGACCTTTTTTATCTAAAAGATCTTGATCACAAAGAGCATAAAGCTGCATTACGCAACTTTAAATAGTGTTAGCAGATCTGAGAGTGTTTTTTTAAGGTCATTTCTATTTACAATCATATCAATAGAACCTTTTTCAAGTAAAAACTCTGCACGTTGAAAACCATCTGGCAAAGCAGAGCCAATTGTCTGCTCAATTACTCTTTGTCCAGCAAAACCAACAAGAGCGCCAGGCTCAGCTATGATGATATCTCCAAGTGTCGCAAAAGAGGCACTAACGCCTCCCATTGTAGGGTCAGTTAAAACAGAGATATAAAGAAGTTTATGTTTTGCTAGTTTTGCTAAGGCTGCAGAAGTTTTACTCATCTGAAGTAGAGAGAAAGTACTCTCTTGCATTCTAGCTCCACCACTTGCACTAAGAATAATAAGTCCTTGTCTCTTCTCAATAGCACGATCAACTGCGCGAACAATTTTTTCACCCTCAACAGAACCAAGTGAGCCACCCATGAAAGCAAAATCAAATATAACTATTTGAGCACTTACACCATTCATTTTGCACTCACCACTTACAACAGATGAATTTTTACCTGTTTTTACGTATGCTTCTTGAAGCCTTTTTTTGTAAGATATCTTATCTGTAAAGTTAAGTGGATCAACAGGTTTTAAATTATCGTCATACTCTACAAAGCTACCTTCATCTACTAATAATTCTATTCTCTCTTTTACACCAATTCTAATATGGTAGCCGCACTTTGGACATACATGCTTTTGGTTTTCTACCTCTTTATAGTACATAAGAGATTGACATGATTTACACTTTACCCAGTGTGCTGGAGCCTCGCTTTTAACAGGCTGATCTTTGTCTGTGTTTCTAGAAAAAATGCTAAGTAGATTCAAAAAATGTCCTTCAATATATAATGACGGGAATTATACCAAAATAATGCTTGAATTCTATAAATATTAAGAAAATTAGCACTCCTTTAGAGTCAATAACAAGAGCCATTTTTCTACATTTTATAGCCTTGTTTGGATTTATTTAAAGATATTATATTATTAAAAAATCATAGTTGTATTTTGTAATTTGAAGGTTTAAAAAATATAAAAATGCTATAATTTTTTAATAAAAAAGAGATGTAAATATAAAAGAAGTAAGCGTATGCAAGGATTTATTTTAGCACTAAATAAGGTTAAAGATGAAGACCTTATTGTTAGTGTTTTATCAAGAGAAAATTTAGACACTCTATATAGATTTTATGGTGCAAGGCATGGGGTCATAAACTTGGGCTTTAAGATTGACTATGAAAAAGAGCCCTCTTCTAAAAGTTCTATAAGTAGGCTAAAAGATGTTATTCATATAGGTTTTAAATGGATAAACAACTATAAACTATTAAAACTTTGGCAAGAGTTTTGTGCTCTTTTTTATAAACACCTAAAAGATGCTGAACAACTTGACTCATTTTACTTTGATCTGCTAGAAAATGCTTCGCAAAATTGGAATAAACAAAATCCAAAAAGAGTAGCAATAGAATCATATGTAAAACTACTTGAGCATGAAGGCAGACTACATAAAGAGTTTGAGTGTTTTTTATGTTCTGGTCATATTGATGAGGATGAAGTCTCACTACTTCGAGCCTACTTACCAACTCATAAAAATTGCGCTCACTCTCATGCTATAAAAAAAAGTGCAATCACTGAACTTTTTAACAACCACTCTACTCTTTTTTTAAACGATAATGATATTGATATACTTTGGTATCTACTTTTAGAAGGCCTTTGAAGCTAAACAAAAATATTCTTATGTTAAACTATTTTTATAATTTAAATATGGAGTTACTAAATGTTATCTACTATTAAATCTCGTATTCTCATCACTATACTACTTTTTGGAACGTTATCAGTTGGTTTAATGTACTTTTATATATCTTATACTTTTAATGATTTTTCAAACAAAACTGCAAATAAATCTTTAGATATGTTAAGCCAGTCAATCTTTCAAACTGTTACACAAAGTATGTTAGCAGGCGACCCGCAGGTTGTCCAAAATACGGTGCAAGAAGCAAAGAAAATACATGGAATTGAATCACTTGATATATCAAAATCAAAACTAACACTAGAGCTTTATTCTAGAGATAATGAGAGTTTTACAACTGATACAATGGTTAAAGAAGTACTTGAGAGCAAACAAATAAAAACAGTTGAAAAAACAGATAACTCTCATCACACTATCCAGCTCTTAAAACCAATGATAGCTGAACAAAGATGTATAGCATGTCATGCAAATGCGGCAGAGGGTGATGCTCTTGGTGTTATGAGCCTTGTAGTATCGCTTGATGCAAATGACAAAGAGATACAAGATACAAAAAACATTTTACTTATAACACTTAGTACCGTTTTTATCCTCTTTATATTGATTATAAACACCTTTTTTAAAAAAGAGGTAATCACTCCAATAGATGAGTTAAGAAAAAGAATCAGAGCTCTTGTTGATGGAGATAAGGATTTAACAAGACGTATTGAAGTTTTACGTAAAAACGAGTTTGCAGCTTCTGCTTATGCAGTAAATGATTTTGTAAAAACTGTTCAAGATACTGTAAATGAAGTGAAAAATTTAGGACATGAAAATGTGGCTATTGCAGATAAAATCACAAAATCTTCATCTTCTATATTTACAACTATTCAAGAAGAGAGCGTTATTGTACAAGAAACAACTCATAAGAGTAAATCTATTAAAGATATTTTAGATAACTCAATCTTAGTAGCAAGAGAGACACAAGAGAAAGTTTTACAAGCAGATAAAAATCTAGAGTCTTCAAAAGAGACACTTAGTGAGCTAGTACGTGAAGTAGATACATTTATAGAGATTGAAAATGAACTCTCACTTAAGCTTCTTGATTTAAAACTAGATGCTGATCAAGTAAAAAGTGTTTTACTTGTGATTAAAGATATAGCTGAGCAGACAAATCTCTTAGCTCTTAATGCGGCTATTGAAGCTGCACGTGCAGGTGAGCATGGGCGAGGCTTTGCAGTTGTAGCAGATGAAGTGCGTAAGCTTGCAGAGAGAACACAAAGATCTCTTGTGGAGATAGAGATGAGTGTCAGTACAATTGTGCAGTCTATAAATGACGTAAGTGATAAGATGCATGAAAATGCAAAAGGTATGCAGAACCTTACAAATATATCTCATAATGTTGAGGAGAAGATTAACGATACTTCATATGAGATGAAAAACTCGCTTGAAGTAGCTAGACGCTCAGTTAAAGATTCTGAGATGATGGTAAAACATACAGATGAGATAATTGTAAAAATCAATGAGATAAGTAATCACTCCTCTTTGAATAAAGAGAGAGTAATAAGCATAACCGATGAGTCTAAACGTCTGCTAGAAGTGGCAAACTCACTTGAATCAACAATTAATGAGTTTAAGAGCTAAAAGGGCTAAGCCTTTTTAGCCACTATTGATGCAATCTTAGTTTTCTCGCCTCTTAGATTAACGTCTATCTTCTCTTCATAGTAAATCACATCAAGTCCTATAAAAGAGTGTAAAAGCTCATTTTTTCTAAGAAGATAGTCTAGGTTTGTTGTTGGCATATTAAAGTCACCATGAGCCACTATAAATGTTTCAAACACTAACAATCCACCGCTCTTAAGTGCTTCTTTCATCTGAGAGACAAGACGGCGATTTAGGTAGTTAATATTTACAATTAAATCATATCTGTTTGGAGTTAGATTGTACTTGTCTAAATCTGTATTTATCTTGTTTATCATCGAGCTATTTTTTACAGATTTGAGCGCATGATCAGATATATCAATAGCATCAACCATAAAACCTTTATCTGCTAAATAGTGAGTATTTCTACCCATTCCACAAGCTATATCTATAGCTTGACCAACTTTTGCATGTTCAATGTATTTCTCTAGCAGTGGTGAAACGGTTTGTGGCATTGGGTTTTCTAAATATCTCTCATTCCATCTTACTTTATCTTCTTGCATGTAATATCCTTTATGATAATCTATTTCTATAGTCTTGATATCCAAACTCTTTTATAACATCAAGAGTTTTATCTTCTCTTAGTATAACTAATGAGGGTAACTTTATACCGTTGAATGTCGTGTTTTTTACAAAAGTGTAGTGAATTTGATCTTCAAATATTACTTTATCGCCCACTTTGAGTGGCTCATCAAAAGAGTAATCACCCATAATATCGCCTGCTAGGCATGTATTTCCACCAAAACGATATGTATACTTTTTCTCTCCCACCATGCCGCTTCCTCTAACCATCGCGCGATAAGGCATAGCTAGAGTATCAGGCATATGAGCCTCAGCAGAAGTGTCTAAAATAGCTATATCCATACCATTATGAACTATGTCGAGTACTGTGCTAACAAGTACGCCAGTTTCCCATCCAACAGCTTCACCTGGTTCTAAATATACATCAACGTTGTATTTTGCTCTAAAATCTTTTATAATTTTTATGAGCCTCTCAACATCATAACCTTTTTTTGTTATGTGATGTCCACCACCAAAGTTTATATATTTTAGATTTTTAAAGTATTTAGAGAATTTCTCTTCAAATGCTTTGAGTACATCTTCTAGGGCATCAACATCTTGCTCACAAAGCGCATGAAAGTTAAGGCCATCAATATGCTCTAAAACCTTCTCATCAAAGTTTGCAAGGGTAGTTCCAAGACGGCTATAAACTCCACATGGATTATATATATCTTTTGGAGATGATGACTGCTCTGGGTTTATTCTAAGTGATAAACTGATTTTTTGGTTTATCTTTTTTACTCTCTTAGAGTATTTAAAGAGCTGTGATGGAGAGTTAAAAACTATATGATTGGATATTTTAGCTATCTCATCGATATCTTCATCTTTAAAGGCTGGAGAGTAAGTATGAACTTCAAGATTTTTATCATTTTGTGCAAACTCCTCCCTAGCTAAAAGTGCTTCATGAAGCCCACTAGATGTACAACCTTTTAGGTACTGCTTTACAAGTGGGAATGTACTCCACATTGCAAAGCCTTTGAGTGCTAAAATAACCTTAGCACCACTCTCTTTTTGCACATAGTCTAGTATCTCAAGATTTGCTCTAAGTAGTGACTCATCACACATATAGTATGGTGTAGAAAGCTCTTCTTTGCTCATTTAAACCTCAAACTCTTTTATCTGCCAAGGAAGCCCCTGAGTATTCATCTCCTCCATAAATGGATCTGGATCCATCTGTTCCATATTGAAAACCCCTACTCCGCTCCAGATGCCCTTAAGCATAAGTTTTGCACCAATCATAGCAGGAACACCTGTTGTATATGAGACTCCTTGAGAGTTTGTCTCAGCAAAGCACTCTTCATGGTCTTTTACTTGATAGATATATATTTTTCTTTTTTTGCCATCTTTTATACCCTCGGCTACTATTCCTATATTTGTTTTACCTTTTGTTCTAGGACCAAGTGATGCAGGGTCTGGAAGAAGTGTTTTTAAAAACTCAATAGGAACTATTTTCATGCCCTTATGTTCAATTGGTTCAATTCCAAGCATTCCGACATTTTGCAGAACTTCCATATGTTTTAGATAGCTCTGTCCAAATGTCATAAAAAATCTAATTCTCTTTAGCCCTTTTATATGCTTTACGAGTGATTCCATCTCTTCATGATAGAGCAAATAACTATCTTTTTCTCCAACTTCTGGATAATCCCAAACCTGCATTATCTCCATCGGCTCAGTCTCTATCCACTTTCCGTTTTCCCAATACCTACCTTTTGCACTTACTTCGCGAAGGTTTATCTCAGGGTTGAAGTTTGTTGCAAACGCATAACCATGATCTCCAGCATTACAATCAAGTATATCAATAGTATGAATCTCATCAAAGTAGTGTTTTTGCGCATAAGCACAAAAAACGTTTGTCGCCCCAGGGTCAAAACCACTTCCGAGTAGTCCCATAATCCCAGCTTCTTTAAACTTCTCATCTCTTGCCCATTGAAGCTTATACTCAAACTTTGCTTCATCTGGATGTTCATAGTTTGCAGTATCCAAGTATGGTGTTTTAGTAGCGATACAAGCATCCATAATAGTTAAATCTTGATATGGAAGAGCAACATTTATTACAATACTTGGCTTATGTAAATTTATAAGTTTTATAAGCTCCTCTGTATTATCAGCATCTACTGAAGCAACCTCTATGTTTGCATTTGGCAACTCATCTTTTATATCTTGACACTTTTTAAGAGTTCTACTTGCTAGTACTATCTTGCCAAAAACATCCGCGTTTTGTACGCATTTATATACAACCACTCGGCTTACTCCGCCTGCACCTATTATTAATGTTGTTCTCAAATCTACATCCTTTTTTACTAATATCACGCCAATCAGAACTCGTTTTGATTGACTACGCTAGCCGCTATGGCACTAAAGCTTGACGCATAAAGCGTCAGATTAATTAACATTTTAAATTTATAACTTTTTCTCTAAGTTCTTCTGAGGTTATTTCCCCAATTATTGGCTCTCCAAAATAAAGAGTTATCTCTCTTTTTTTTAAAAAACATCTTCTTGCATCGCCTTTATACTTTGCAAAAATACTACCAAAAACACCATCGATATAAAACGGAACTATTACGCTACTGCCTCTATCAATAAATTTATAGCCTTGATAAAATTTTGATACATCAGAATTTCTAGATATTTTACCCTCTGGAAATATTGCTATAATTTTACCATTTTTTAATTTTATTGAGGTTTCAACAAACGAATCTTTTGATGCTCTTTGTGATACAGGGATAAGCTGTGCTAACTTAAAGCCCCAGTTTAAAAACTTATGTTTATATATATCTTTATCAATTATATAATTAATCCTCTTCTCAAGTGGAAGTTGCAAAATAAACCAATCTATCCAACTTACATGATTACCTATAAGCATCATAGCTCCGCTTCGCTGTATGTTCTCAAGTCCTACATAATTAAATCTATATCTAACTCTAAAAATAAGCTCAAAAAATGCCCAAAATCCCATAATAAAGTATCTTTTAAAGAGTAAAACACTCAAATAAATTCCAACAAGTATCATAAGATAAAAGAGTGCAGTTGCATCGACTCCAAAGTATGCAAAAACAGTTGTAAGCATTAAAAAAACAAACATAAAAAGAGTCTGTACAAAGTTATTTCCAGCTAAGACTGTTCCTAGATGTATATTTGAAGAGAGAAGTTGTATTTTTGCATTTAGTGGAACTATCAAGACTCCACTAAAGAGACCAAAGAGGATAAACTCTACTGCTAAGAGAGAGGTAGATGAAGTATGTGGTATAAAAAACAGTACTACCGTTATACCTAAAGCGCTAAGCACTGATAAGCCCATATTTACATAGTATTTTGATAGGTTTGCTGCTAGTATTGAGCCAAATACTATGCCAAGAACTGCAAGAGCCATAAGCCCTTGAACGGTTATAGTATTTGTAATACCAAGCTCACTCTTTGCATACTCTCCAAAGATGGCTAAAACAACTTGTGATATAGACCAAAAAAGACTAAGTGCTATGATTGCATCAAAAGTTTCTTTTTTTCTCATTATCATAATCATGTTTTTTTTAAGATATTCGCCTTTTATATATCTCTTAAAATTAAACTTTTTTTTGGTTGCTTCTGTCATCTTGTTGGGCAGTTTAGAGGCTAAGAAATACTCAATAACTGAACCAAGTACTAAAAGCCAGCCAAGAGGCGCAATTACACGTAAGACATCCTCTTTTGTAGCAAAATTATCCCATAATAGCATCTCAAACAAAACAGTGTAAAAGATTATTCCAAGTAAAATCGCGGCAGTGGTTACAGCTTGAATAGCACCATTTCCAGCACTTATAAACTTTACACCAACCAACTCTTTTACATATCCATACTTAGCAGGCCCGTATATTGCGCTTTGAA
>NZ_JAQVKA010000090.1 GCF_028694895.1 Sulfurimonas sp.
GCAGAAGTAGTCCCAGATGCTCAGATAAGACTTCGTTTTGAAAGCTTTGACAATATGAATGAGAAGTACTATGGAAGTAAACCAAAGGTGGGTGAGGGTCATGACAGTTACCTTATGACGAGAATAAGATTAGGACTTAATTACGAATTTAATGACAATTGGAGTGCTAAGGTTTCCCTTCAAGATGCAAGAGTTTTTGACTGGGGATTTACAAGCGATGACTGGTACAACAAAGAGTTTGGACAAGTACATAGCTCACAAAGTGATTCTTTTGAACTAAGTAAAACATACCTCAAATATGAAAACTCAAATCTCGCTATAACTGTTGGTAGACAAAGTATCTCATACGGTGATGCCAGAGTTTTTGGCCCTGGAGAGTGGAAGAACGCTGGAAAATGGATTTGGGATGCCACTAAAGTTTCTCTCAAAGATGGTGAGCATTTTTTAGATTTTTTTTATGGTGCAACTATGCTCCACGATCCTGATCAGTTTAGCTTAAATCACCGTCATAGCTATTATGGTGGAGGGGTATACGGACATTATGTTTATAAAGAACATGCTGCATTTGAACCTATCTTTGCTTATAAACAAAACAGAAAAGAAAATGAGCTCTACAACTCTTTAGAGAGCTTTTATGCAGGGGCAAGAGTTTATGATAATGATATCTACAGTTATTTTTTTGATGCAACTTATATAAGCTCTTTTGGAGATTACACTAAGCTAACAAATGAGACGGTTTCTATTGATGGTGTAGGCTATCATATCGATGCAGGTTATCATTTTAAATCTATTAATACTAAAGTTGGAGTAGGTTATTCATATGCAAGTGGCGATAATCCAAATACAAAAGAGAATGAGACTTTTGATTCAGCATTTGGAGCGAGTGATAAGTATTATGGAAGGCTAAATCTTATGCAGTGGAGTAACCTTAAAGATTATGAATTATTTAATGTTTATAAGCCAAATAAAAAAACAAGTATTAAGCTTGAATATCATAGATTTTATGCTGATGAACAAACTCAAAAATGGTTAAGTTACACAATTTCCTCTATGAAAAATGACCATTATGGAGATGAAGTAGATATTTTTATGACACATAAATACTCAAAAAATATTGATCTTCTCTTTGGCGTAGGTTATTTTATAAGTGGAAGCTATATAAAAGAAGCTACTACTAAAAATAGTTATATAACCGATGAAAATGCTTTTGGATTGGTTGCGCAGATTAAATATAATTTTTAGTATGAAAATAGTGGTTTTGACATTCTTTTAGATTGAATTAGCAGGTTATTGTTTTTTAGTCTAAATAGAGTGGATTCTCTATTTAAACCAGTTTTTCATTTTATCTATAGCAGAATCTAAGACGCTCTCATGTGGCTTTGATTCTATACCAAAAGATTCTTGAAGCTTACTTATGAGCTCACGCTGCTCATCAGTTAGCTTTTTAGGATATGTAATATTTACCTGAGCGATTAAGTTTCCTTTTCCATGTCCATGAACGTCATCTACGCCTTCACCTTTAAAGACAAAGTGCTGTTTATCTTTTGTTCCAATATCAAGTTTTAACTCTAGCTCACCAGTTAAAGATGGGATGTTTAATGTATCTCCTGCTACGGCTTGAGTAAAGAATACTGGGATAGCAATATAAACATCATTGCCTTCTCTTTGGAAGTGTTTATCAGGTTTTACACTAAAAGTGACATATAAATCACCTCTTGTTCCTCGCTTGCCAATGTTTCCTTTGCCAGAAACTCTAAGGCGATTACCATCATCAATTCCTTTTGGGATTTTTATAGTAACATTACTTCTCTCTTCATGATAACCTTTTGCATTACACTCCTCACATGAAGCTGATGGTGCTGAGCCAGTTCCTTGACACGTTGGACAGGTTTGAGAAAATGTCATAAAGCCTTGCTTCATAAAAACTTGACCTTGCCCTTTACACTGTGTACATGTAGATAGCTTGCCATCTTTCGCACCAGTTCCGCTACAGCTTTTACAAGAGTTTTTATATTTATATTCTATATCTTTTTCACATCCAAAGATTGCTTCATTAAAACTAATTTTAATGTCCACATTCATATCAAGATTGTATTTTTCCATATCTGCAGGATTTTGACGACGACGTGATGAACCACCACCAAAACCGCTAAACATCTCTTCAAAAATAGAGCCTAAATCATCAAATCCACCAGATGAACGCCCACGACTACCCATTCCAGAGAGACCCTCTTTTCCATATCTATCATAGATGCTTTTTTGTTTATCATCACTTAGGCATTGATACGCTTCGTTGCATAGTTTAAACTTGCTCTCAGCTTCGTTATCCCCTGGATTTTTGTCTGGATGGTAAGTCTTAGCCATCTTTCTGTAAGCTTTTTTGATTGTTGTTTGGTCTGCGTCTTTTGAGACTTCTAAAATTTCGTAATAGCTTAAATCTTGCATATTATAATTAATATCTCCACTCTTTAATATTTTTTCGTAATTATATCGTTAAATATTTAATGTTCATATAATTAGCCTTATTTGGTATAATTGCACTTATGAAAAAAAATATACTCTACTTAATTACAATTTTATTGCTAGTAGGATGTTCTAAAGAGCCTAAAATAGTTACTTATGAAGGTGCTATTTATGAAAAACCATCAAAAGTAACATTTGAAACTATGCCCAATACTGAGTTTATAAAAAGCAGTTTTGAGGAGCTTCCAGATTGGGAGAGTGAAAACTATAAAGATGCACTAAACTCTTTTATAAACAGCTGTAGCACAACAAAAACAAAATCACTTTATAAAGAACTGTGCCAAGAAGCAAGCAGAGTAAATGATCCAAAAAGATTTTTTATAGAAAATTTTTTACCTTACCAAGTTGATATGACAAAAAATGAGGGTGATGGGCTTCTAACAGGCTATTATGAACCTCTTTTAAGAGGATCTTTGAGTAAAAAAGAACCTTATGTATATCCAGTTTACTCAACTCCAAGAGATTTACTAGTTGTTGATTTTGTCGAGCAGTATCCAGAACTTAAAGATTATAGACTCAGAGGACGTAAAGAAGGGAACAAAGTAGTTCCATACTACTCAAGAAAAGAGCTAAGTAAGCGAAAAATAGATGCAGATATTGTCTGTTATGTTGACAACAGAATAGATCTTTTTTTCTTAGAGGTGCAGGGCTCAGGGAGAGTACAACTTGATAGTGGAGAGATGATTTATGTTGGTTTTGATAATTTAAACGGATATAAATACAGCTCTATTGGAAAGTATCTTATAAATGCAGGTGAGATGAGTTATGCTCAGGCTTCTATGAGCGGGATTAAAGATTGGTGCAATAAAAATCCATCACGTGTAGATGAACTTCTACATCATAATGAGTCAATGGTATTCTTTAAAAAAAGAGCAAAACCAGCCTCAGGTGCGCTTGGTATTGTTTTAACTCCAAATCGCTCTGTTGCGGTAGATAAAAGTTATCTACCACTTGGAAGTATGCTCTATATGAGTGCAAATACTAAAGAGAGAGATTTAAACAGAGTAGTAATAGCTCAAGATACAGGTGGAGCTATTAAAGGAAGTGTTAGAGCGGATCTGTTTTTTGGTTATGGGGATGAAGCTGGAAAAAGTGCTGGAAAGTTAAAAGCGCCTCTAAAGCTGTGGATATTGTTGCCAAAAAAAGAGTCTTAAAAAATGAGCGAAAGTTTAGAAAAATTTAATAAACTAGTTGAAGCATTTGGTGAACTCCCTACAATCGGTAAAAAGTCAGCAATAAGATTAGCATATCACATAGTTATGAAAAATAGTTTTGTTGGTATAAAAATAGCTCATGCTATTGAAGAGGCACTTGGAAGTATAAAGCAGTGCGCTTCATGTGGTGGAATGAGTGAAGATGAACTCTGCTTTATATGTTGTGATGAGAGCAGAGATGAGAGCATTCTTTGCATAGTTGAAAATGCAAAAGATATTCTTTTATTGGAAGAAAATAGACTCTTTGATGGGAGATATTTTGTTTTGGATTCATTAGAAAACTTTAATCTCTCTGGTTTAGAACACTTAGTTAAAAATGGTATCAAAGAGATTGTGTTTGCGTTAACACCCTCTATTGCAAATGATGCGGTTATGTTATATATTGAAGATAAATTAAGTAACTTTACTATAAACTACTCAAAAATTGCTCAGGGTGTACCTACTGGAGTAAGTTTAGAAAATATAGATTTGTTATCTCTAAGCAGAGCATTAACAGATAGGGTAAAGGTGTGAAATGAGAGTGATTTTTACACTCCTTAGTCTAGTTATTTTTGGACTTAGCGGATGTAGCTCAAAGAGTGTTCAAGAGCCAAACAGTGTACTTATTGAACAGAGCGATGATGATGAGCTAGACTCTTTTAGTGATGAGATGGAAGTAAAAGAGATTTACGATCCACTTAGTGGTTACAATAGAATTATGACCTCTTTCAATGATGGCGCATACGAGTATGTTTTAAAGCCTGTTTCAACTGGATACGCAAATGCACTTCATAAAGAAATCCGTATAAGTATCGATAATTTTTTTAACAATATCTATTTTCCAATGAGTTTTGTAAATAATATTTTACAAGGCAAATTCTGTTATGCAGGACAAGAAGGCGCTAGGTTTGTAGTAAATACAACAGTTGGAATAGCTGGACTTTTTGATCCAGCAAAGAGCTATTTTGAGATTGAAGCACATAAAGAAGATTTTGGACAAACTCTTGGCTTTTATGGAGTAGGTAGTGGACCTCATATTGTATTACCTCTTCTTGGGCCATCAAATTTAAGAGATTTAGCAGGTATGTATCCTGATTCATTCTTGACATTTATTGATTATGATGAGAGAAGCTATTGGACTCTTACAGATACTCCACCAGAATATATTGGTGCAAAATCTTTTGAGTATATAAATTATATATCTTTAAACAAAGAGAGATATGAGAAGATGAGAGAAGATGCGGTAGATCTTTATCCATACTTGAGAGATATTTATGAACAACGCAGAAATAAGCTGATTGAGGAGTAGAGTTGAGAAGTATTGGTAAAGTTTTTTTTCTATTATTAAGTATGTTTTTATTTACACAAAGTTTGGTTGCAAATGAGCAACAGGAGTTAAAAAAACATTTTTTAAGTAAGATAGATGAAGTTATTTTGATAGTTGAAGATAAAAAACTCTCAAAAAATGATAGAAATGCAAACATTGTAAAAGCACTAACGCCAATGTTTGACTTTGAGCTTATGGCAAAACTTAGTCTTGGAAATAGATGGAAAGAACTATCATCCACTGATAAGAAAAGATTTGTAAAACTTTATGTCCAGAGAATGAAACAGTCTTACTCATCCAAGATAGATGCCTACAAAGATGAAAAAGTTGAAGTGAAGCGTTTAGAGCAGAAAAAACCAGACAGAATAGCTCTCATAACTGATCTTATAAGTAAGCAAGACAAGCTCGAAATTGTTTATAAGTTTCACAAACCAAAAACTCCAATTGAAACTAAAGATAACTGGTTGGTTTATGATGTAGAGATAATAGGTGTGAGTATTTTAAAAACAGATATAGCTCAATTTAGAGAGTTTTTACAGACAAAAACCATAACAGCGCTTATGGATGCTCTCTCTAAGCAGTCATAGAAAAATATGCTGCATAATTTATATAAAAACTATCTCTTAAAATATCCAAAAATTATTCTCTCTTTTTTGGCTGTTTTTGTAGCAATCATGGCACTCTTTGCCATGAGGCTTGAGA
>NZ_JAQVKA010000091.1 GCF_028694895.1 Sulfurimonas sp.
CATAAGGTTTTACAACACGAGATGTAAATCCAATTTTTGGTAATCTTCTTGCAAGTGGAGTTTGTCCACCCTCAAAGTTTCTTTTTCTTGAACTACCTGAACGAGCAGTTTGACCTTTACCACCACGAGTAGAAGTCTTACCCATTCCTGAACCACATCCACGACCAACTCTTTTACGATTTTTAGTTGATCCCTCAGCAGGAGTTAAATTTTCAATACTCATCTTCTATCCTTTTAAGCGACCTAGTGCTTCAACTGTAGCGCGCACTAGTGTACCTGGATTGTTTGAACCAATTGACTTTGTAAGTATATCTTGGAAACCTGCAAGCTCTAGAACAGGACGAACTGCTCCACCTGCGATTACCCCAGTACCCTCAGATGCTGGTTTTAATAAAATACGACTTGCATTATACTTGTGTTCAATATCATGTGCAATTGTAGTACCTTTGATACTAACTTTGCTTAAGTTTTTAAACGCATTATCTACCGCTTTTTTAATAGCATCTGGAACTTCTTTCGCTTTTCCAGCACCAAAACCGATAGTACCTTTTTTATCACCAACAACTACAAGAGCAGTAAAACGGAAACGACGTCCACCTTTTACAACCTTTGTAACACGGCCTATATTTACAATTGCTTCTTCAAAATCTTCTCTATTGATTTCCATTTTAACCCCTAGAACTTTATTTCGTTTGCACGAAGTGCGTCACCAAATGCAGCTATAACACCGTGATATTGGTAACCATTACGATCAAATACAATCTCAGAAATACCAGCTTCTTTTAGTTTTGCAGCGAATGCAGCACCTAGAGCAGCTCCTCCTTCTTTGTTTGCTTTGTGACCTGTAACTTTTGAACTTAATGATGTCAAAGTAGTTGCAGTTGCATCATTAATAGCTTGAACACTCAAATAACGATTTGAACGAAATACAGAAACACGAGGAAGTGAAGCACAACCAGATATTTTTGCACGAATACGACGCTTACGTTTTAAACGATTAGCGATTTTGCTTTTTAATACTTTTGCTTTCATCTATACCCCTTTCCTATTTTTTAGAAGTCTTACCGGCTTTACGCACGATAGTCTCTTCTGAATATTTAATACCTTTACCTTTGTAAGGCTCTGGTGGGCGGAATTCTCTTACTTCAGCAGCTACTTGACCAATTACTTGCTTGTCATGACCTTTTAAAGTAATAACGTTCTTCTCAACAACTGCTTCAATACCTGCTGGTAATTCATAGTTAATATCATGAGAATAACCAAGTTGAAGATTAAGTATATTTCCATTTACAGAAGCACGGTAACCAACACCATTTATTTCAAGAACTCTTGTGTATCCAGTTGTTAAACCAGTTACTATATTCGCTGCTAATGCACGATATGTTCCCCAGAAAGCTTTATGAGCGCGGGCATCTGAAAGAGTAGCAAAAGTTAAAACATTTCCATCTAAATTGAAAGCAACGTTTCCTTTTGTATCTAAATCAACACTATTTTTGCCTTTAGCAAAAGTTATAACATTTCCATTTGCGCTTACTTTTAAGTCAGCTGCAAATTCTACAGGTAATTTACCAATTCTTGACATGTTATTCTCCTACCAAACCGTACACATAACTTCACCACCAACACCAAGAGCATAAGCCTTGTCATTTGGTAGAACGCCATGTGATGTACTAACAATAATAGTTCCGTAACCATTTTTGAAACGCTTGATCTCTTCTTTACCTTTATAGACACGACGGCCTGGCTTAGAAATTCTTTTCATTTCATTGATAACATTTTTACCATTATCGCTATATTTTAATACAACATTAATAGTTTTTTTAACGCCATCTTCAACTACGTTACAGCTTTCAATATAACCTTTTTCAACTAAAATATTAGCTAACGCTTCAACACTCTTAGAGTGAACAAGAGTAGTAACATCTAATCTTCTCATACCAGCATTACGAATACGAGTTAACGCATCCGATACTAAATCATTTATCATTTATCTTTTCCTTAGTTGTGATTATTTTAATCTGTTATCAAAGTGAAAATCACTTCAACAGAGTATAAAATAATTACTAATTATTAGAAGTTTCAAATCAGTATTGCTAACAAAACGCACTAGTGCGTGAGCTCTCAGCACGAGGAGAACTTAGCGTTAGCGTACTATTACCAACTTGACTTTCTAACACCTGGGATTAATCCTTCATTTGCCATCTTTCTAAAACATACACGGCAAATTCCAAAGTCACGAATTACAGAGTGTGGACGACCACAAATCTGACATCTTGTATAACCACGAACTTTAAACTTAGGCTCTCTAGAAGCCTTAACAATCATTGACTTCTTAGCCATTAGTTGCTCCCTTTAGTAAAAGGCATACCCATTTTCTCTAAAAGAGCGAATCCTGCCTTGTCTGATTCAGCCGATGTTACAACTGTGATATTCATACCATGAATTTGCATAATTGAATCATAGCTAACCTCTGGGAAAATCAACTGCTCTTGTAGTCCGAAGTTATAGTTTCCACGACCATCAAAGCCATTACGTGGAACACCACGGAAGTCTTTTACACGAGGAAGAGCCATAGACACAAGACGATCAAAGAAGTTATACATCTTCTCACCACGTAATGTAACACGTATACCAACTGGCATACCTTCACGAACTTTAAAACCAGCAACTGATTTTTTAGCTATTACTGTAGTTGCTTTTTGACCAGCAATTGTAGTAATAGTATCTTCAATATTTTGGATAAGTTTATTATCCTTCATTGCAAAACCAGCACCTACAGAGATAATGATTTTTTCTAATGCAGGAATCTGCATTGGATTTTTAATCCCTAAATCTGCTTGTAACTCAGGTTTTAAAGCTATGTATTTATCTTTCATACGAGCCATAATTATGCCTCCACTTTACGAACATTTGAAACATCTATAGGCATCTCTTTATTGATATGTCCGCCTTTAGTATTGTCTTCAGTTGGTTTGATAGATTTTTTAACTATTTTACAGCCTTCAACTATTACCTTGTTTTTCTTTGGTAATACAGCAAGTACAGTAGCTTTAGTTCCGCGATCATCACCAGCGATAATTTCTACAGTATCGCCTTTTTTGAATTTAAACTTTGCCATTAAACAACCTCCGGCGCAAGAGATACGATTTTCATAAAACCACTGTAACGTACTTCACGTGCAATTGGTCCAAAAATACGAGTGCCAACTGGCTCTCTCTTGTCATCAAGTATAACCGCTGCATTGTCATCAAAACGAATAAGAGAACCATTTTCACGGTGAACCTCTTTTGCAGTTCTAACTATTACAGCTTTTACAACTTTACCTTTTTTAACTTTAGCAGTTGGAGTCGCTTTTTTTACAGAAGCAATGATAACATCGCCTACTGTTGCATAACGACGCTTAGAACCACCAAGTACCTTAATACACATAATCTCTTTTGCACCTGTATTATCAGCTACAACTAAACGAGTAAAAGCTTGAATCATTATTTAGCTCCTACTACTACTGTCTTGAGTCTATACGATTTAGTTTTAGAAAGTGGACGACACTCGACTGCTACAATCTGATCGCCTACTTTTAACTCATTACGCTCATCATGTACTAAGTACTTTTTGAAGCGCTTTACAACTTTATGGTAACGAGGGTGCATTACACGACGCTCAACAACAACACTTGCTGTTTTATCGCCTGAAATCTTTACTACATTACCTTGAATTTCACGTTTATGTGTCATTGCCAGCCTTTATTTCGCTGCACTAAGTGCAGTGTTGATTCTAGCAACATCTTTTTTAGCGATACGTAGTTCACTAGTATCTTGTAGTTGCATCATCTGTCTTTTTATTTTAAGAGTAAAAAGCTGTGTTTTTTTCTCTTTTAGCATTGCTTGAAGCTCTGCTATGTTTTTATCTGCTAAATCAGAATATTTCATTGCTCATCTCCGCAGTAATTATTTTTGTTTTGAAAGGAAGCTTGTGAAGCGCAAGAGTTAATGCTTCACGAGCAAGTTCTTCTGGAACTCCAGCCATTTCAAAAATTATACGACCTGGTTTTATATTCATAACCCATTGATCAACTGAACCTTTACCTTTACCCATACGAGTTTCTAAAGGTTTAGCAGTTAATGGTTTAGCTGGGAATACTCTAATCCAAATCTTACCATTTCTTTTAATGTGACGAGTAGCCGAGATACGAGCTGACTCGATCTGGCGAGAGTTAATACGACCTGCTTCTACTGCTTTTAGAGCAATATCACCAAATGCTAACGTATAACCAGAACGAGCATAACCACGGTTACGACCCTTCATCATCTTACGATATTTAGTTCTCTTAGGCATCAACATGATTATTCAGCCTTTCCGCTATTTTCGCGTTTAGGAGCACGTTTTGGACGACGAGCTTCTTGTTTTTCTTCTTTTACTTCAGCTGGAATACCTTTTGTGAGAACCTCACCTTTGAATATCCAAACTTTTACACCAATACAACCGTATGTAGTGTGTGCTTCAGCAAAACCATAATCTATTTTTGCACGAAGTGTATGAAGTGGAACACGTCCCTCTAAATACCACTCAGTACGAGCCATTTCAGCACCGCCTAGACGACCACTAACAGATACCTTAATACCTTTAGCTCCGCCTCTTTGTGCATTTTGCATAACTTTTTTCATAGCACGTCTAAATGCAACACGGCGCTCTAATTGCGTAGCAACGTTTTCTGCAACAAGTTGAGCAGAAATTTGAGCTTTTTTCTCTTCTTTGATATTTACTGATAAAGGCTTACCAACAAGAGCTTGAAGAGTATCTTTAAGCTTCTCAATGTCTGAACCTTTTTTACCAATAATAATACCAGGACGAGCAGCAATAATAGTTACACGTAATCTTTTTGCTGTTCTCTCGATAACTATGTTAGAAACACCAGCATAGTAAAGTTCTTTTTTCAAATATGTACGAATCTTGTGATCTTCACCTAAATATGCTGCTGCAGTTTTAAAATTAGGAAACCATCTGCTTTCCCAATTGCGGTTGATACCAAGACGTAAACCAATAGGATTAACTTTTTGACCCATATTATTTACCCTCTACTTCTACTAAAATATGCGCTGTTGGTTTTCTAATACCTGAAGCCATACCACGAGCACGTGGACGGAATCTCTTAAGTACTGGACCATTATCAACACGACATGATGTTACTATACAATCAGCTGCTTCATTACCACTGTTAGCAACTGCTGATGCAACTACTTTAGCAATGATTTTTGCTGCTTTGTTTGGTGTGAACTCTAAAGATGCTAATGCAAGTTCAGCATTCATACCTTGAATCTCTCTTGCAATAAGACGAGATTTAATTGGTGAAACACGGATAAATTTCAATAATGCTCTAGCCATGATTAACCTTTCTTCTGTACAGAGCCCTTATGGCCCTTAAATGTACGAGTTGGTGCGAATTCACCTAATTTATAACCAATATGGTTTTCTGTTACATATACAGGAACAAATTGACGACCGTTATGAACGTTAAAAGTTATACCAACCATATCAGGCAGAACCATACTTCTGCGTGACCATGTCTTGATAGGTTTTTTACTACCTTCAGACTTAGCTGATAGTACTTTTTTCATTAAATGATCATCAACAAATGGACCTTTTTTTACACTTCTTGCCATTTAACTACCTTTTCGGATTAGATTTACGGCGAGTAATAATAAGTTTATCACTTGCTTTTTTACGACGA
>NZ_JAQVKA010000092.1 GCF_028694895.1 Sulfurimonas sp.
GAGACTAAAGAGAAAAAGTTACGCTTATGCAATAGAAGACTCTATAAAAGAGCAAGTACAACTTGCTAAAAAAGCATATATACATAACATAGTAGTTGATGAGCAGTTCTATGATGAAGTGCTAGAAGCTTTTAGAAAAAGTAAAGAGTCAAAGTATTTTACAACTTCATCTACTCCTAAAGAGGAAAAAGAGTTAGAAGTAACATACGAAACTATATCAGAGCAGATTGATTTTAAAGAGCTTAGTGATATGGAACTAGAGAGATATATCAAGATGATAGAGAATCTTATGGCTGATCCAAACTCTGATATAAAAACTCTTATGAAAAAACATGAGATGGCTTTTATAGAGTTAAAAGCAAGAGGAAAGTCTCTATTTCAAGAGTCTATTTTTTAGGGGTTAATATGAATGTAGAATTTGAAAATATTAACCTGATAAAACAGATATCAAACGATATGCAACTTCTAAAAAAGTTGTTACAAGACACAACAACTAAAAGGTGGCTAAGTGTCAAAGAACTGGCTATTTACCTTAGCTATTCAAAAGATAGAATTTACAAAATAAAAGATACGACTTTTATCGAGGGCATACATTTCTTTAAGAAGAGTGGTAAAATACTGTTTGATAGAGTTGCAATTGATGAATGGGTTATCTCTAAGGAGACAACAAATGAAATTAATCAATCGCGAAGGCAAGTTGTGGATAACATTTTATCATCAATCAAAAAGATATAGACGCTCTTTAAAACTTGATGATACAAAAGCAAATCGCAGGCTAGCCGAAACAAAACTAATTCCTGAGATAGTACATCAACTAAATCAAGATGAGTTCCTTGAAACTACTAATGTTAAAAAAGTACCAACAGTAGATGAGTTTATGAAAGTAAGCTTTGAGATACATGAGGCATACAGAAGAGACTTAAGTCAAAAAGATTATAAGTTTATCTATGAAAGACATATAAAGCCAAGTTTTGGTAAAAGAAACATAGACGAGATAAAACCATCTGAGATAGCTACATGGCAGAGTAAATTACTTAAAAATCTCTCTACTAAATCACTTACAATGATACGCGCCGTTTTTAATGTTATGTTTAATGACGCTTTAGCGGATGAACTTATCACAAGAAACCCTATGAGCCTCATAAAGAAGCCTAAAAATGTTTCAGTCAATGAGATACTTCCATTTAAACAAGATGAAATATTTGAGCTCTTAGGACACATACAAGAAAGAATGAGAGCAGTATTTGCAATCGGTTTTTTTACTGGGATGAGAACAGGCGAACTAGTGGCTCTTAAGTGGAGTGATATCGACTTTGAAAATAATGTTATTAAAGTCAGAAGAGCTAAAAGACAGAATGTAGAATCGCTTCCTAAAACAAAATCAAGTATTAGAGATATTGATATTATTGATATTTTGCTCCCATACTTACATAATCATTTAAAGTTTAAAATTGATGATAGTGAGTATATGTTTAATAGTTTACATAAGAAACCTTTTACATGTTTTCATAGTATATCTAGAACTTATTGGAGACCAATATTTGATAAGATAGGTATAGAGTATAGAAATCCATATCAAATGAGACATACATTCGCAAGTATGATGATAAGTAATGGAGAAGATATTTTATGGGTTAGTAAAATGCTAGGTCATACCAACTCCGCTATCACTTTAACTATGTATGCAAGATATATAGAAAATAAAGATAAAAAACGAGGTGCTTTTTTAATAGCTTCATAGTTTGTATCCTGACACAAAAGGGCACAAACTTGGGCACACCTCAAAAAGTAAGCATGGTTAAGCCCACTAAATAGGGCTTTATACACTATTGTTCTTATTACTATTTATTCAAACACATTATATACGCATCAACTTAAAAAAATAAAAATAACTTACATGTTAAATGTGTGTTAATAATGAAAAATTGGTAAAAAAATATGACAAATAGCAATGTTTTTTAACTTTAGGAGAAAATATACTTATTAGTCTTAAATATTTAGTGTGTGTTAAATGTCATATGGAGAAATAACATACAAAAGTGTTTGTTAATTGTTGGAAGATACACCCATGTGAGTGAATCTCCACTTTTAGTAACTTGAGTGTATCCATCAAGATTAACTAATGGTGGATTAACTTATAAGCTCTTTGGATTTCTAGATTTTTTTCCTAGTTTAACAAGTGTTATCCCAACACCGATAATCACAAATATCATAGCGATAGTTGCTATGATAAATGAACTCTCAACTGGAGCGGTTAAATCAGGCATTTAGTACCTTTGAACATCTTGCACATGTAGAAGTTTCATCTTTTGCTTGGTACTTCCAACATCTTGGGCATTTTGCATCAGTCGCTTTTTGGATAACAAAAATAGTACCATCTACTTCAAACTTACCAAGTTCTTCTGTGACTGGGCTATGAGAGATACCAGATACCACAAACCAATCTTCAGCGGCTGTTTTGTCCATCTCTGCTATCTTCTTTGACTCTGTAACAATGACTAACTCAAGAGTGTTTTTGATGATTTTTTCTTTTTTGAGCCCATCAACTATCTCGTAAAATTTCTCTCTTGCAGCGTACATGTATTCTGTGTTAAACCCAGATTCTGCAACTTCAATGTTCTGATGAGTAAAATCAAAGATATCCTCTTTGCTCACTCTTATAACTTCAGGCAGATACTCAACAATCTCATCAGCTGTATAAGTTAGTATCGGAGCGATAAGCGTTAGAAGTGATTTAACAATTAGCGCCATTGCGCTTTGGCTTGATGTTCTTCTTGCGTCATCTTTTGCGTCACAGTAAAGAGAGTCTTTTGTGATATCGATGTAGATACCGCTCAACTCATTTACTATAAAGTTGTTAAGCAAACTCATACCGTTTACAAAGTTGTAGTTGCTAAATGATTTGTGAACACCCTCAAACACGCTTTTTGCTTCATTCAGTACCCACTTATCTAACTCGCCCATCTTCTCGTAAGGAGTTAGTTCATGTAAGTCGTTGATGTTTGCAAGCATGATTCTAAAAGTATTTCTTAGTTTACGGTAGTTCTCAGCGCTCTGTTTTAGGATGCTTTGAGAGATTTTAAGGTCTCCATGATAGTCACTAGAAGCTACCCAAAGACGGAGTATCTCACTGCCGTACTCTTTTAAAACAGTCTCTGGAGCTACAACATTGCCCTTGCTCTTAGACATCTTCTCGCCTTTTTCATCGACTGTAAAGCCATGAGTAAGAACGCCTTTATACGGTGCTTTGTGCTCAACTGCAGCACTTAAGAACATAGATGATTGGAACCATCCACGGTGCTGATCACTTCCCTCAACATAGAGGTCCGCTTGGAACTCTCCTGCATCATAGTTGCGAGATTTTAGAACTGAGTACCAAGTTGAGCCACTATCAAACCAAACATCCAAGATATCTGTAACTTTTTCAAGCTCATCTGCCTTGTAGCCAGCACCAGGGTAGAGGAGTTGTTCTGTTGGCATAGAGTACCAAGCATCACTTCCGTGCATCTCAAAGACCATCGCTGTAAAGTTTAAAACCTTCTCATCAAGAAGAACTTCGCCAGTCGCTTTGATTCTAAAAAACGCGATAGGAACACCCCAATCTCTTTGTCTTGAGATACACCAGTCAGGTCTGTTTGCGACCATTGATTTTAGTCTGTTTCTACCAGTCTCAGGGAAGAAAAGAGTTTTTTCAACTTCATTAAGAGCAATCTCTCTCAATGTCTTGTCGCTTCCATTTGGCTTCTCATCAACGCTGATAAACCACTGTTTTGTAGCTCTAAAGATAAGAGGAGTGTGGCTTCTCCAACAGTGTGGGTATGAGTGTTTAAACTTTGAAACATGAACAACACTCTCGCCCATAAGAGTTATCAAATCTTCATTTGATTTGAAAATATGACGGCCTAGAAAATCCTCAGCATTTGGGATTAAACCATCACGGATAATAGTCTCATCATAACATCCAGTCTCATCAACTGGCATAACAACTTCTAAGTCATAAACAAGCCCGATGCGGTAGTCATCTTCACCGTGCCCTGGAGCTGTATGAACACAACCTGTACCATTTTCAATCAGTACATGCGCTCCTAAAACTATGCGAGAAGTTCTAGCATTTAGCGGGTTGATAGCTAAGAGATTTTCAAACTCTGTTGCTTTAAATGTTCTTGCTATATCTCCACTTAAAATCCCACTATCTCTAAGTGAAGAGAGAAGCTCTTTAGCAACTATATAACCAGTTGTTGTTAGAACATACTCCTCTTCAGGATTTAACGAGATTCCAGTGTTTGCAGGGATTGTCCATGGAGTTGTTGTCCAGATAACTAAAGCCGCTTTGGAATCAATCGATAGCTTTTTCTTTGCCTCATCACTTAACTCAAACGCTATAAAGATTGAGTAATCCTCTTTATCTTCATACTCAACTTCAGCCTCAGCTAGTGCTGTTCTCTCGGCCCATGACCAAAAAACAGGTTTGCTACGCTCTATGAGAAGCCCTTTTTTTGCAACATTACAAAGTGTACGGTAGATGTTAGCTTCAAATTTAAAATCCATAGTTACATAAGGGTTTTCCCAGTCAGCGATAACACCAAGCTTTTTAAACTCTTCTCTTTGGATATCTACAAACTCAGCTGCGTGAGCGCGACAAAGCTTTCTTACCTCTGATTTTTCTAAAAGCTCTTTTTTCTGTTTTCCGCCTAGTTTTTTCTCAACTTGCTGCTCAATTGGAAGTCCATGACAATCCCAGCCTGGAGTAAAACGCACAGATTTACCGTTAAAATAGTTATGTTTAATAATAATATCTTTTAAAATTTTGTTTAGTGCGTGTCCTATGTGAGTATGCCCATTCGCATATGGAGGGCCATCATGAAGAGTAAAGCTTTGTGCACCTTTACGGTTTGTTTTCATCTTCTGATATATTTTTTTCTCATCCCAAGAGGCATATTTCTTTGGCTCATTGTTGATAAGATTGCCTCTCATCTCAAATTTTGTAGTTGGTAAAAGTAGTGTGTCTTTATAATCCATATCAATTCCAAATTGTAGAAAATTTTTGGATTGTATCTTTATAGGGTTTAAAAGCTACTTTAATCTACTCATTTGGTGCTATAATTGGCTCAACTAATCTCGCAAAAAGGTCTGCTAAAACTATGAAACTACATGTTATTTTTATCGGTAATAAGTTTATATATAATCTTCCACTTAGAGAATATATCATAAGAAAAATAGAGCAAAAAGTTGATTTTATACACTCAATTACATTTTTTAAAGAGAGTGATAATTCACTTTTTTTATATCTGGATAAAGAGTTAAACAGTAAAAATAGACAAATCATAGTAACCACAAAACAGCACTTCTCAACTACCGGTAAACTTTTATGCACCATTACAGGCGACAATCAGATTTTAAAAGATGAGATGCTCATACCATCAAACTCAACTGTCTATGAAAATGGTAGTTATCTTTTAGAGTATAAAGAGTCTATTACAAATGTGCTTCATATGGATGAGATGCAGTTGTTCCCTCAAGTGCTCTTAAATATAGAAGAGTCAAAAGCAACTATGCATCTTTTTGAAGAAGATAAAGTGAGTGCTATGGCTATGCTTGCACCAATTGCGCAGATGTATGATCTAAAAATCAACATAGTAACCCTT
>NZ_JAQVKA010000093.1 GCF_028694895.1 Sulfurimonas sp.
CTGCCACTACTTTTTTGACCAAGTATAACGATAGAGCCATCTTCAGCCTCTACAGCGTCAATTCCGCTATCATCTTCAGGTGAGCCATACTTTTTACTCCACAGCAACTCGCCTCTACTTGAAAATCTACTTAAATATATATCACTCAGTCCTAGACCACCCTTAAAAAGGCTATTAGTCTGTGGTTTTGAAGTTGTAGATGAGCCGATTATCAAAACACCACCGTCACGCAAAAGATGAATCTTGTTCATCTTATCTTGATTTGGAGTTCCAAATATTTTGTGAAATATCATGTTTGCATTAGAGTCAAGTCCAACAACTATAAGTGAACCATCAAGAGTGTTACCACCTATAATATAGCCATTATTGTGAGTTTTAACTACGCCAAAAGCCTCGGCAAATTGTGAGAGTGTAACTGATTTTCTAAGTTCTATCTCTGCTTGTGAACCTACTTTTATAAGATGCATTAAAGAGCCATTTGAGCTTGACAATGAAGCTAGATAATCAAAAGCATTTCTATATACACCATCAACTGGCCCATCTGTACCTTTTTTATAAGGTTTTATAAAACCAACAGCACTCATAGAGCGGTCAAAATCCTCTGTAATATCAAGAAGTGCATTGTTAAATGGTTCATCAATGATTATAGAAAAGGGTACTGGTTTTGCGTAAAGAGAAGAGATTAATAGAATGATTGTTAATAGATAGTGCATATGTCTACTTTTTTAACTATAGTGTAGCAAAAAATATTCCTAAATGATATGTTATAAAGGTTGAGGGGTTTGAAGTTAAAAATGCCCAAAAAGGGCACTTTATTGAAAATTATCTTAAATTTTCAAATGGAGCAGTTACAACTGTAGTACGAGTTACTGTATATGGAACTAATGCCGCAGCACGAGCTCTTTTAATAACTGTAGCTATCATGTCTTGGTGACGTTTACAGTTACCTGTTAAACGGCGAGGCATGATTTTATATCTCTCTGAAAGTGAGAAGCGAAGAGCTCCTACATCTTTATAGTCCATGAAGTCAACTTTTGCTTCACAATATTTACAGTATCTTTTTTTATACTTTCTTCTTTCTGCCATGTTATCTCCTTGTGTTATCTAATATTCTAAAATGGAATTTCATCTTCATCAATGTCTATCTCAGGGATAGAGCTGTTACTTGGCATTTGTTGTTGCGCACTTGGCTTCTGATAGCTTTGTGGCTGCTGTTGTTGTTGATAGCTTGGTTGCTGGTAGCTCTGATTTGGCTGATTTTGTTGCGCAGGATATTCATCTGATTGCGCAGCAGCACTGTTTTTAGAGTCTAACATCTGCATAGTTTCAACAACAACAGAATGCTTAGAACGTTTCTGCCCGTTTTGATCTACCCATTGATCAAAGTTAAGTCTACCTTCTACTAGGATTTTACTCCCTTTTCTAAGGTATTGGTTGGCTATCTCTGCACTTCTTGCAAAAAATGTAATATCTACAAAACAGACTTCTTCTCTCTTTTCACCATTTACGGTAAATTTGCGGCTTGTAGCAAGGCCAGTATTAGCTATGCCCATTCCACCTTGAGAGTATCTTAGTTCAATGTCTCTTGTTAAATTTCCAACCAAAATAACTTTGTTATACATGAATATTCCTTCTTTTGTTTAGGCGTTAGCCAATTACTGTGACGTTTTTGTCTCTACTCTTCTTCATCTTTTTCAAAAGCTGCTGGAATTACAACTTCTTCTTCAACTTTAGCTTCGCCAGCTGGTTGAGTTGCTTTTTTTATAGCTTTTTGAACTAGTTGATTCCAAGCTGTTACTTCACGGTTAGTATCGTATTTGATAGTTACAAAACGAAGTAATTCTTCATTTATACGAAAACGTCTCTCAATTTCGCTAATCGCTGAAGGATCAACTGAATAGTAGATAACATGGAAATATCCACGCTCGTTTTTTGCAAGTGGGTATGCTAATTTTCTCATTCCCATTGCATCTCTTGCTGCTATTTCGCCACCGTTTGAAGTAATTACTTCTTCAATTGCGTTGATGTTAGCTTGAATTTCTTCAGCTGTTAATGTTGGTTTTACGATTACTAGGTTTTCGTAATTTCTCATAGAGTATAATCTCCCTTTGGTATTTCGCCCATAAAATAGGCTTTTGTTTCCCTTTCGGATGTATATATATCGAAATATATTATCGATACAAAGAGAAAGGAACGGCGGATTATACAAAAAAGTTACTTAAAAAGATAGTAAGCCGTTATATATTTTATTTTTTTAGGATATAGTTTTATTCAATAAATATGGAGATTATATGTCAAAAAGAAAAAAAGCTAGTCCTAAAAAAAGTTCAAATTTTTTAACTTATTTTGTCTGGAGTTTAGCATTTATTGTTATGCTTTTAGGGGCATTTGTTGCTGGATATTATGTTGGTCATGATGGTGCAAAAGAGGATGCCCTTAAAAAAGAGCAATCCAAAGAAAAAATAAAACAATCGATGATAAAAAAACTAGAACAAGAGAGCGCCAAAAGAAAGAGCCTTAAAGATGAGCAAAGCGTTAGTGAGAGACTAAAGGAGGTTTTAAAAAAAGAACCACTTCCGCCTGAGCCATCAAAAGAGCCAAATGAGGACAATTTGACATCATCTCTTTCAATAAAAGAGGTGGTTGCTCAGTATGAGGATGCTTCACATGAAGTTGAGGAAGCAGTTTTGCCTAAAGCTATTGAGCGTAAAGTTGTAAAAAGCACTAAGAGACCAAAACTTGCAATTATTATTGATGATATTAGTGTTAAGTCACACGTAAACGCTGTAAAGAGTCTTCATTTACCAATAACTATGTCTTTTTTACCGCCAAGTAAAGCTAGACCATCTTCTGCTATTCTAGCATCACAAGAGAGTTTCTATATGGTTCATTTGCCAATGGAAGCGCAGAATTTTAAGGCAGAAGAACCACTAACATTAAGAGTAGATGATTCTAGTGAAAAAATCGTACAAAGAGTTGAAGAGATAAAGAAGCTTTTTCCAAAAGTAAAGTATCTTAACAATCATACGGGGAGTAAATTCACAGCAAATGAAGTTGCTATGGATAAACTTATTTTGGCTCTCAAAAAATCAAATATAACTTTTGTAGATAGTAGAACAACAGGGGATTCTAAAGCGCAAAAAGTTTTAAAAAAATATTCTCTAGAGTATATAGGAAGAGATATATTTTTGGATCATAAAATGGATAAAGCATATGTATTATCACAGATTAAAAGAGCAATTGAGGTTGCAAAAAAACATGGAAGTGCTGTAGCCATAGGTCATCCACATCCAAACACAATCGCAGCACTCAATGAATCAAAAAAGCTTTTTGCAGATGTTGATTTAGTTCTGGTGAACAAGCTATAAAACATGAGTAAGATAGAGTTTGAAATCCCTGAACTTCTATCTATGAAGAAATACCCAAAAGAGCTTTTTTATAACGGGAATCTCCCTCTTTTAAATAGTGTAAAAATCTCAATTGTAGGAAGCAGAAAACCTACTAAATACTCAAGACTATTTATAGATAAACTCTCCTCTACTTTGTCAAATAACGGTATATGTATAGTAAGTGGTGGAGCTATGGGAATAGATGCAACTGCTCATATTGGGGCTGGCTCTTTTAATACCATAGCAGTTTTACCATGCGGCGTTGATGTTAGATATCCAGCCGTAAACAAGAACTTACTAAATGATATAGAGAAAAATGGACTTTTATTAAGTCAGTTTGAACGTGGATATAGTGCGACTCCATGGAGTTTTGTAGTGAGAAACGAGTTAGTCGTTGCTCTTGGAGAGGTTTTAGTTGTTGGTGAAGCAGAGATAGATAGCGGTACTATGAGAAGTGTAGAATTTGCACTAAAGATGGGCAAGAAGATTTTTGTACTTCCTCAACGCCTTGGAGAGAGTGATGGTACAAACCAACTACTGCGCGATAAAAAGGCAGAAGTAATCTATGATATAGATGAGTTTGTCTCGAGATTTTCTACAAATACAACCAATACCCCAAAAATAAAAGATGAGTTTATGGAGTTCTGCGCTACAAATCCAACTTATGATGTAGCTTTAGCTAAGTATCCACAAAGGGTTTTTGAAGCAGAGTTAAACGGAGATATAAAAATAAAAAATGGCGTAATAATAAAGCTATAAAATCAACATAGCATCGCCATAAGAGTAGAATCTATACTCTTTCTCAATCGCTACGCTGTAAAGCTCTTTTGCTTTATCTAGTCCCACAAAAGAGGCAACTAACATAAGTAGTGTTGATTTTGGGAGATGGAAGTTTGTGAGTATATGATTTACTCTAAGAGGCTTGTTGTTTGGATGCAAAAAAAGATTTGCTTCTCCTCTTTGTTGCTCTTTATTTCTTGCGTAAAACTCTATGGTTCTTGTAGATGTTGTTCCAACGCTTAGTAATGCAATGTCTGAATCAAGTAGTTCTTTTGCTGAGTCAGAAATATCGTAATACTCGGAGTGCATAGGGTGCTCTAATATCTTCTCGCACTCAACAGGCTTAAAAGTGCCACTCCCTACATGAAGCGTAATATAGGCATGTGCAAAGTTTGAGCAGACTCTCTTGTGCTGCTCTTTTGTAAAGTGAAGTGAGGCCGTTGGAGCTGCTACTGCGCCTTCTTCTTTAGCAAATACACTCTGATACTCGCTCTCATCCTCTTTGTTATCTTCTCTTTGGATATATGGTGGAAGTGGAATATGACCTATCTTCTCTATGATAGGAAGTACCTCTTCAAAACGCAAAAGAGAGTCGTTTTTATAGAAGTTTACAACTCTGCTTCCGTCTTCAAGTATTTCTATTACCTTAGCAACTAAGCCTGATCCTAGAGATATAATAGTTTCTACTTTAACTTTTCCTCTTATAAAAACATGAATATTATGTGCATCTAGTGCTCTGTTTATTAGAAGTTCAATCTTTGCGCCACTCTCTTTTTGCCCAAAGAGTCTTGCTTTTATAACTTTTGTATCATTGAAAATAAGTGCACAATTTTTAGGGATAAATTTTTCTAAATCATAAAAATATGCATGTGAAATCTCACCACTCTCTCTGTTATAAACAAGAAGTTTTGCACTGTCTCTTGGGTTAGCTGGATGGGTAGCTATGAGCTCTTTTGGGAGAGTGAAATTATAGCTGGAGGTGAGTAGCTCGCTGCTACTCATATTAGTTCTCTATTTTCTTTGTATCTTCTTCAACTTCTTCTTCATCATCTTCTTCTTCAAGAGGAGGTGCAGGATTTACAGCTCTAACGATTAAAATAGATGCGCCATAAAGAAGGATAAGTGGAACGGCCATGAGCAGTTGTGTTAAAACATCAGGAGGCGTTAAAAGTGCTGAGACGATAAAGATAAGAACAATCGCGTATCTGAAAAACTCTTTCATCTGTCTATCGTTAATCATGCCAAGAAGTGCTAAGAAGTAAGCAAAAACTGGAAGCTCAAATGCTATTCCAAAACCAAACATAATTTTTGTAAAAAATCCTACATAATCTTCAATGTTGATAAGTGGAGTAAATTTAAAACTACCAAATGTTATAAGAAAGTCAAAACCAAAAGGA
>NZ_JAQVKA010000094.1 GCF_028694895.1 Sulfurimonas sp.
AGTTAATAAGTGCGTGCAATGCTTTGCCATTGATAGAATTTAGCACATAAGTACTCATATCATTGTCATATTCTATTTGCTCTTCTTCCTTTTGTTCTAGTAGTAAAAAAATAATCTCTTTTGCTTGAGGAAGATATTTCTTATCAAATGCATTATCATCACTTTTTGTTCCATCTTCTATTAAACTTGCTATTTGACCTTTTAGCCATAATACATATTGCTCTTCTGATGCAAAAAAATCTTTATCTAATATTTTTAAAATAAACTCAAAAACTTTGCCCCACTCAAATTTTTTCTTTTCTTTCCAAGCGTTTGTAAAACCGTATATAAGATGATATTTGTAGATCCACTGTAGCTCTATAAACCTCTCTATTTCTAACGAATACTTATTTGGATTTTCTTTTACACAATCTGCCAAATCATTAGCCAGTCCCTCAATCAGATCACTATCTCTAGTAAATCTCTCTTTTTCTATTTTTGATGGATCAAATGTTTTGATTACTTGGATAATTTCATCTACTGTTTTATTGCAAAAAACTTGTTGCTCTTCAATAGGACTTTGATGACCAATCCACTCTACGCCACTACTCCACATATCAAACCCTGGATGTTCTAGATCAGAAGAGTTTACAGCATTATATTTTTCATACAATTCTTGTGCTTTCGCACTCGATGCTTTGATACTCCACAACCACTCTTTTTTCTTATAGGCTGTAACAATCTCCAACTGTTCAGCAGAAGCATCATCATAATATTTGGAGTAATCTAAGCTTTCTATCCAATCTATCAACTTTTCGAATTCATCTTCGCTAAATTTACCGTTATTATCTTGCAAAAGTTTATAAAGTTCATGTTTGAAGGTAGTATTTATCGTATCTTTATAAGCATCAAACCAGTTCCAAAACAACTCTTTTAATTCATCATACTTATTGTTGATAGTATGAAATGCTAACCTTTTAAAAATAGGATGTTCTTCATCTAAAAAATTTTCTAAAATTTTTTTTACCTTATCTGCATCAAGATACTCTAACAGATCTCTTGTAAAAGATATAAGCTGATTATCATACCTTTCAGGAAAACTATTTTGAGGGTGATCTTCAATAGAAGCTATCCAGACATTGTTAAATGCAGCCTCATCTTCCTCAATAACCTGTTCTAAAATGGATATTAATATCTCAAGCCCAGCTATATCAATCATTTCAACTATTGATTTAGAGTGTTTCTCTAAAAGGCTATTTAACCAATATTTTTCAAGTAATGGCTCTCTCTCCTGATAAGATTTCCCCTTATCTTTGATATCATAATCAAAAATAACCCTTAAAAGTTTTAAGATATATTCAATCATACTATTCTCAATCAGCACAGGTAAGACAATTTTTTCAATTTCACTGTTTAATAGACCGCTACCTCCAGAGTCTTTCAAAAGCATATGAATCAGGTCAATATGTTCTAGTGTTATATTCTCCTTTGGGAGATTAAACAAAATTTTAACTATAGAATAATCAGTGTAATAATCATAACTTTTATGCTCTTTTCTATACTCAAAAAATGCATTGACTATATCAAGTAAAATCTTAGTAGTCTCACTTCTCTCTTCTTCTTTATTTTGCAAAGAAACTGTTTCTAAAAAACTCAAAAAAATTCTCATGTCCTTTTGAGGTTTAAAATAGTTTTCTTTATACAATGGGTCAAGCCAAACATAGAGATTTTGATACTTTGAAGCATTTTGAAAAAAGTATTTTTCATAATCTGCATTTAGCTTCATTTTTTGGATAGTTGATTCGACTTTATTCAAAACGGATTCCTTAACACTTCATCTATCTCATCAAAATTATTTTGCAAAACATTTGTCGTAGTTTGAATTTGCTTTACCCACTCTTCTATAACGATTGGCAACTGCTTAAACCCTTTTTTATCTTTTGAATATGGTATGAGCTTCACTTTCATCTGATCAAAATACATCTGTTCAAAATCACAAAGTCTTTTTTCATGAGTATAGTACCCACCAAGATAAAAATAATGATTTTCACTAAGGGTAATATTTTTATACATATGCTCTAGTAATTCAAATTCCCCAAGCCCGTAACCTACAAATAGCACTGTTTTGGTAAAAAGTGATTCTAAAAATTTTATAAACTCCTTGTCTTTGTATCTTGTAAAATATTGTTCGACCGTAAAAATCAAACTAGCAGGTTCATTTATACTGCCATGTATTTTGTACAAATTTTTATTTACAAGTGCAGTGCTTCCTGTAAACTTATTTGTTATGATATTTTGAGGGTTAAATATTTGGTCTATGTGTCTGTCAGCGTTTGTAGTGACAAAAATGCCGTTTAGATTAAGAAGATCTCTATAAGTTTTTAGTTTTGGGTTTGTTGATGTAACTTTATCATCGTTTAGTGATTTTTTCATCTCTTCCAAAAAAAGTTCATCATTCCCACTTTGAGATAAAATGCCATTACATATGGTAATCACTTTTTTACTATTGCCACTTTGTTCAAGCATGTTTTTTAATTGTGTTGCTTCAAAGTTATTTAGTAATGGTTCATCTGAGCCTAATGTATTTTCACATCGTTTGATTAAATCGTTTGCTAGTCCATTCCAATCTCTACAACCTAGTTCATAAGACATACCTGCACCTATAAATATTACCAGTTCACCAAGTTCGGCAGCTCTTTTTATTTGTGGTGGTAGTTCAGGTATTTCTATTATTTCCATTAGTTCTCAAACGCCTCTTTAAGTACGCTTTGCATTAGTTTTTCTGTTTCTGTTTTGCTGTTTTGTACTTCAAGTTCCAGTGCATCGCATGTAGCCATAAGTTTTTCTACTTTTTCAACTATTCGTTTTTGTTCTTCTAGTGGGGGGAAACTCATTACTAGCTCTCCTAAAGATGTACCATTAACATTTGGTTGCCCTGTACCCATTGATTTTGCGATAATTTGCTTCCAATACAATGGGCTTTCAAGTATTAATTTTAAATACTGTTCATTTATAAAATTGCTGGGGATAAGTCTTATTAAGTATGAGGCAAAAACAGATTTAACAGGAACATTTGTCATCAAAAATGATTTTCCTACTGTTCCACCAGTTCTTGCAACTAATATATCCCTCTCTTTGAGTAAATATTTTTCCATTTCTTCATCTGAAATCTTACAATGTGGTACTCTTTCCCAGTTTACAGAATTATTTTGAATATCTGTAATACGGAGCATTTTAGGTTCATCACAAGTTTGTTCAGCTGATGCAGTATAGCCATAATGAATATTTTTACAAACATTGCTTAACCTACACCAAACCCATCCATCTGGAAGTTCATAAGGTATTTCATCTTCACTGATTAGTGGTAGAGGTTTTTGTTTTTTTATTTTTCCCTCTTTGATGAGCTTCTCTTTTTCTGCTTTTATCTTCTCTAGTAAAACCTCTGCACTTTCATCATTTGGATCTTGTGGAACTAGCTTACCGCTTACTGCATCACTGAGTATTGAGCTTCTAAGTTTGTTTATTAGTTTTGATTGTGTTTGAAGTTCTTCTAAAACTTTTGATTGTTTATTTTCTACAGATTTGATTTCATCTACTATTGATTTTTGTTCTTCTATCTCTGGCAATAAAATATTTAGTTGCAACAATACTTTTTCATGAATACTTTTTTGTGCCGATCCAGAAGCATTTAAAGCTTGTAACTGGTCTTGAAAATGATTAGTTTGTAAATAGTATTCAAGATACTCAGGATTTAAAGTTGCTTCTATTGAAAACATAGGCATATTTTCAGTTACTACACAACCATGAACCTCTTTTGGAGCTATACCGTAAGAACCATTTTGAACACCTTGTCGTGTGAAGATAAAAGTATTAGGATACTCTTCAAGGTCTATAACAAACTGTCTCTTACGCCCAATATCTCTACCAAATTTAGTTCCACGAAATGAAACCCCACTATGTATAGAAATAGTTACTTGTCTGTATTCTGTATCATCTTCAACAAAATGGTATATTTTGTACTGTTTTAAGACTTCTGAGAATTTAACCTCTCGCATTAGCCAAACCTCTTATCTCTTCAAGTAGCTCTACACTTTTACTCATCGAAGCTTCTATCTTATCTATAATCTCGCTTGTTGTAAGTTCTTCTTCTACTTCACCCTTATGAGGATTTTTTACATCAAGATTAAAGTTATTTGCTTTGATAGTGTCAATGCTCACTTTGTAAGCCAGTTCATTTTCAACTCTATCGTTCCACCACTTTTTCAGCTCTTCAAAGTCTTGTAGTTTTACGGGTTTTGTTTTTGTGTATTTTTTATACCCTGATGGCAGTGGTTGTTCATAGTACCATATCTCTTTTGTTGGCTCACCTTTTGTAAAGAAAAGCAGATTTGTGTTGATGTCCGTATAGGGAGCAAATATCCCGTTTGGAAGTCTTACTATGGTGTGTAGGTTACACTCTTCAAGGAGTTTTTCCTTTATCCTAGCCGTTACGCCATCACCAAAAAGTGTACCGTCTGGCAGAACTATCCCAGCTCTTCCTCTTGGTTTTAGCATCTGTATAAACAGTAGTAGAAACAGGTCTGCCGTCTCTCTTGTACGGTAAGTTGCTGGGAAGTTGTTTTCTATCCCTTGCTCTTCCGTTCCTCCAAAAGGCGGATTTGCCACGATGCAGTCCACTCTCTCATTTGGAGTAATGTCTTTTAGGGGATAAGATAACGAGTTATCATGTCTGATACTTGGCGTTTCTATATCGTGAAGTATAAGGTTAGTTAGACATAGCATGTAGGGGAGCTGTTTTTTCTCTATCCCTTGGATTGTATGTTCTAGTGTCTTTTTATCTTCTGCCGTTTTTACATCACTTTTCATAATGTGGTTTATGGAGCTTATAAGAAAGCCTCCCGTTCCACATGCAGGGTCAAATACCTTCTCACCGAGTTTTGGATCAACCATCTGCACTATGAACTCTGTCACGGCTCTTGGTGTGTAGTACTCTCCTGCGTTTCCTGCACTTTGAAGATCTTTGAGTATCTGCTCGTACATGTCATTGAAAAGATGTCTGTCTGAGAGATTGTCAAAATGTATCTCTTCAAGTTTATTTACTACCTGTCTTAGAAGTGTTCCAGATTTCATATAGTTGTAGGCATCTTCAAACATACCTTTTACAAGTGGAGCGTAAGCATTTGATGTCGTGATGTCAAGCTCTTTTAGCGTAGGAAAAAGCTCATTGTTTATAAAAAGCATTAACTCTTCCCCAGTTAACCCCTCATCATCCGTAGCCCAACTTCTCCATCTAAGTTTTTGAGGGATTGGAGATCTGTAATTTTCATTTTCTAGTTCAAACTCTTCCTCTTTTGCATCAAATACTTTTAGAAAAAGCATCCACACAAGTTGTGAAATTCTTTGAGCATCTCCATCGACACCCGTATCTGTTCTCATAATGTTTTGAATTGATTTTACGATATTTGAAATATCTGCCATAATTTATTTGTTCCTTTTA
>NZ_JAQVKA010000018.1 GCF_028694895.1 Sulfurimonas sp.
CAAACAAAGAGATAGGCAGATGATAAGCATCCCCTATAAAATAGCTACAAAGCAGAAGTGCTATGAAGAATCAAGAGAAGTTAAATAGCCCTTTGTGTTTTATAGCCTCTTTTGGATTTTTCAGTAGAGTTATATCTACATGTAAAGGAATATCTTTGCGCAAAACTATCCAAAGGACAAGCATACTTATTATGGTACTTATGAAAAATGGGAAAATCATATTTGCAAAAAAAGTTCCAAAGCCTATGTTGAAATAGTTAGCTGTAACTATATTTGTTAAGTTTGAAAATACAAAAGGCAAAGAGGCACTATCACTTATAAACCCACCAGCAAGTAAAAATGCAAGAATTGTTTTTGTGTTTAATCTTAGTATATTCATCTTTGCTAAGAGGATAGGAGTTAAAATCAAGGCCGCTCCATCATTTGCAAAGAGTGCAGAGACAAGAGCGCCTAAAATGATAGAGTAAAAAAACATCTTCCTTCCACTACCACCAGAGAGTTTTGCCATCCAAAGAGCGCAGTATTCAAAAAATCCTATCTTATCTAAAATCATGGAGAAGATAATTATGCCTATAAAAGCGAGTGTTGCATCCCAGATGATATCAAAAACAGCTATAACATCATCAAAATTCACAACGTCAAAAACAAGTGCGACAACTGCGCCAGATATAGCTATAGTTCCTATTTGAAACCCACGAGGCTGGGTAATAATTAAAACAAGAGTTACAAGAAATATCGAAAATGGAAGTAGCATTAGAGCTCATTTTCTACAATTGGAATGAGTTTAGTTTTTATCTCATTAAATGTTTTAACAAACTCTGCGTACTCCTTGCCATCAGGATCTTCAAAGCCTACATGTATAACTTTCGCCTTTTTTTCAAATATCGGACATGACTCTTTTGCATTGTCACATACAGTTATAACTAAGTCAAAATCAATATCTTCTATCTCTTTGGTAGTTTTTGAGTGATACTCATCTCTCCATATATCAGCTTGAAGCAAAACTGCTTTTGCATTTGGATTTACGACTCCACTTGCCCTTACTCCTGCACTATAAGCTTTAACACCTTTTACATGTGCATTTATAAGAGCTTCGGCAATGATAGAGCGACAACTGTTTCCTGTACATAAGACTAATATTTTTTTATTCAAGATTGCATCCTTTTTTTTGTAATGATATATTTATCTCTAGAGAGTTGATCTCTTTTAAAATAGATGCTCTAAACTCATCTATAGGTTCTATAACACTGTAAAAAGCCCATCTGCCACGTCTGTCAACCTTTAAAAATCCTGCATCTTTTAAAATTTTTAGATGTCTTGATATACGAGATTGAATCATTGAAAATGAATTTTCTATATCACAGACACATACTTCACCACTTTGATTTATATAATGAAGAATCTCAACTCTAGTGTAATCATTTACTGCGCCAATAGTTTTTAAAAAAACATCCATATACTACCCCTTGTTAGAATTTTCAAAATTATAACAGGATACAAACAATATATCAAGATATGTTGATATATTGTTTGTAAGTTTTAAAATAAGTAGCTTATAGATAAATCATAATAAAGGTGTTTTTCTTAAATCAATAAGAGAAATAGCCAATATTATAATTTCTACTAAATATTCCTAGTTAAGAGAAGTTTATTTTTTGGAATTTTTATAGTTATAGTTGTGCCGACATCTTTGATGCTTTTGAGTTCAATTTTGTAGTTATGAATATCTAAAATCATCTTTACAATAGAGAGCCCTAAACCAAACCCTGCATTTTTTCGCGAACGGGCTTTGTCTGCTCTATAAAATCTATCAAATATAAAAGGCAAATCTTCATCGTTTATACCATACCCGTTGTCTTTAATTTCAAGTAGATACTCTTGGCTGGTCTCATCCATTGAAATCTCTATAACTGTGTCGTTATTGCTATAGGTTATTGCGTTTTTGATGATATTATTGATAGCGATTTTTAAAAGTGTCTCATTCGCGTATATTGTTGATGGGATAATCTTTTTTATAACTATATCTATATTTTTATCTTTGGCTAATTTTCTCATTCTCAAAGCTGTATCTGTAACTAACTCATCTAAATATATCTCTAAAAAATTGCTCTTCATCTCAGAGGTATCTTTTTTAGCAAGAAAAAGGAGCTGATTTATTATCTTTTGAATACTAATGCTCTCTTCTAAAATATCCTTTAAGATATCTTTGTACTCCTCTGCTGATCTTTCTTGTTTTAGGGCTACTTCTATCTCTCCGCGAATAACAGTTAGAGGGGTTTTTAGCTCATGCGAGGCGTCATGAGTAAATGAGGTAATCTTGTTAAAAGAGTCTTCTAGGTTGTTTAGAAGATGGTTGAAAGTGGTAACAAGCTCTTTTATCTCGCTTGGAATGTTATCTGTGCTTATGCGCTTTGAGAGGCTATTTGCAGAGATTGATTTTACAGACTCTACAACACCTTTTACAGGCAAGAGAGTCTTATTTATAAGCATATTTGCAATAAGAAGAAAGAGTATTAAAATAATCGGAGTTGCAACAATCAAACTATATGAAAGTTGCTTAACATATGGGGAATCAATGTCGTTTTCAATAGCTAGCTGTATAAAAACTTTACTATTGTCTTTTTCAAAAATCAGCATAGAACTTACACGATAGATATCTTTGTTGAAGTAGTAGATGCCATTAATATGGCCCATCACATTAAGAGGTATCTCAAAGAGATGGCTCATCTCTTGCGAAGAGGTACTCTCATATTCTATAGTTTTACTCTCTTTGTTATAGTAGATGATTTTTAAAAAAAGAGGATCAATTAAAAACTCATCTAGGAGTTGAGCCGTAAACTCTTTTGCGTTTGGATAAACGTTATCTTTAAATTCTGGTAGCCGATATTCAAACTTTTGAGCATTTGGATAAGCATTGTCTTTAAATTCAGGTACAACATCTAATGAGATCATTTTAAGCTGAGTGTCTGTTGTATTTAAGACAGCCTTTTTTGCTGTGATATATATAAAACCGCCATAAATAAAAAGAATTATAAAATTTATAATAAAGAAATAAAAGAGAAGTTTTAACCTTAGGCTTTTAAACATTTTTATCACTTAGCATATAACCGAGTCCTCTTACAGTGTGGATAAGTTTTAGCTCATAATCTTTATCTATTTTATTGCGCAAACGGTAGATATATACATTTACAATATTACTCATACTCATCTCCGCCATATCGCTAAGATTCTCTTTGATGATAGTCTCACTTAAGAGCTTTTTTTGGTTCCTTGCTAAGTATTCAAGCAGGGCGTACTCTTTTGCGGTTAGGTTGATTTTTTTATCTTGGCGCTTTACTTCACGCCGAGCCGTATCTATAGTTAAATCAGCTATAGTTATGGCACTTGAGAGTGTTGAGGTAGTTCGCAGTTTTACGCGGATACGAGCTAGAAGCTCCTCAAATGAGAATGGTTTTGTCAGATAATCATTTGCTCCGCTATCAAGCCCCTCAACCTTATCTTTAACAGAGTCTCTTGCAGTTAGCATAATGATTGGAGTGGTTATATTTTTGCCTCTTATATTTTTACAAACATCCACTCCACTAAGCCCATGAATCATCAAATCTAGCAAAACTAAATCATAAGCATTAGTCTCTACAAGATAGATAGCTTCATACCCATTAGTTGTAACATCAACACTATATGCCTCTTCTTGCAAGCCCTTTTTTATAAAAGAGGCAATTTTTTCATCGTCTTCAACAACCAATATTTTCATGAGTTATAAGCTTTCCCAAATTATCAAAATCCAAGTTATTACAAAAACAGAGATAGATAAAAAAACAACACTGCTTCCTATGTCTTTTGCCCGTCCAGCAAGAGGATGATGCTCAAGCGTAACCAAATCAACAACCCTCTCAATAGCGCTGTTGATAGCCTCTGCTATTAACATGCCAAAGAGTGTTATAAACATAAGCAGCTTGTTAGTAATAGAGGCATCTAGGAAGAAAATAACAGGAACTAAAGCAATAGCTACAAAGAGTTCAATCTTAAATGAGGTTTCACTACGTAGCAAATCTTTTAATCCCTTTATTGCATAAGATGTGTTTTTAAAAAAATTATATTTAGGTTGATTTCTCAATTGGCTTAATCCTTAGGTTTGTTATAGATTCTTTAGTAGATAAAGCTCTATTTTCGTTTGTAAAAAATTATCACTATTTTATTAAAACAATATGAACAGAAAATGACAATCTGTTCATATTTATATATGAAGAAAAATTCATCCTTACTTCACTTTGATTTCATCACTATAGCCTAATCTTTCACAATTTATTTTAAGGATTTTTATGCAAGATAGTATGAGAAGCAGATTTCATTTTATAGGGATAGTCTTTTGGTTTTTTTTAGTAATCTCTACCATAACAAGAACAGTGCTTCTGGTTAAATCAATAGATGTAGTGAGTTTATCCATTTTAGAGATATTAAAGATTTATATTATTGGTGCTTTTTATGATTTTATAAGTGCTGGATATTTAGTTATTCCTTTTGTAATCTATCTATTTTTAATTCCGCAAAAAATCTTCAACCATAAAGTTCATAGATATCTTGCTTATGCCTTTACTTATGTTCTTTTGTTTGGTGCAGTTTTTCTTGCATTTAGTGAGTGGTTTTTCTGGGATGAGTTTAGTGTAAGATTTAACTTTATAGCAGTTGATTATCTAATCTATACAAAAGAAGTGATAGGAAATATAAAAGAGTCTTACCCAATGGGACTGCTTTTGAGCATTATAGCAATGACTTCAGGAGTGCTTTTTTATCTTTTATATAAAACAAAAAGAGTTGAGAATCTCTTAAGAGATAAAAGCAGTATGAAACAAAGAGTAAAACCGACTCTAATCTATCTTCTTATACCAATAATCTCTTTTGCCCAAGTAACAGATAGCTTCTCAAAATTTTCTACAAATCAGTACAACAACGAGTTAAGTAAATCTGGGCTTTATTCGCTCTTTGGTGCTTTTAGAAATAACACTCTTGATTATGATACATTTTATCTTAGTGAGGATGAACTGAGTGCTGTATCTAACCTAAAGAAGTCTTTATCATCAACTAACTCTACGTTTTTAAATGATGGTGGAGTCACAAGAGATATAGTAAACAATGGTCAAGAGAAAGATTACAATGTAGTTATGATAGTTGTTGAGAGTTTAAGTGGGAAATTCCTCGAGTCTCTTGGAGGGGATAAAGGATTAACCCCAAATCTTGATTCAATCATAAAAGAGAGTATGTTCTTTAATAATTTTTATGCAACTGGAACAAGAACCATAAGAGGTATGGAGTCTATTACACTCTCTGTTCCTCCGATGCCGGGACGCTCTATCGTTAAGCGGCCAGATAATCATAACATGTACTCAAGCGGTTTTATATTTCGCGATAAAGGGTATGAGACAAAATTTATTTATGGTGGATATGGCTATTTTGATAACATGAATGAGTTCTTCTCAAATAATGGGTTTGATATCGTAGATAGATCAAACTTTAGCAACGAGGAGGATACGTTTCATACTGTTTGGGGAGTATGTGATGAAGATCTGTTAAACAAAACACTCAAAGAGGCTGACGCTTCATACCATGCACACAAACCGTTTATGAGCTTTGTTATGACTACAACAAACCATAGACCTTATGACTATCCTAATGGACGTGTTGATGTGCCATCTCACACTGGAAGAGATGGTGCTGTAAAATATACTGATTATGCAATCGGTGATTTTTTAAGTAAAGCTAAAAATAAACCATGGTTTAAAAACACTATTTTTGTAATAGTTGCTGATCACTGCGCTGTAAGTGCAGGAAAAGTTGAACTTCCTCTTGATAAATATCATATTCCTATGATTGTTTATGCGCCAGAGATTATTAAACCACAAGTTATTGATAAACTCTCAAGCCAAATAGATGTAATGCCAACACTATTTAGTATGTTAAATTGGTCATACAAGAGTAAGTTTTACGGAAGGGATATATTAGAAGAGTCATTTGAGCCAAGAGCGTTAGTTGGAACATACCAAAAGTTAGGATTATATAAGGATGATGTTTTAAGTGTCCTCTCTGTTGGAAAAAAATTAGACAGCTATAAGGTTTTAGAACAAGATATATTCTCTACAAAATATAAAGAAATCCCTGTAGATAAAGAGAAAAAAGATGAGATACTTAGTTACTATCAAAGTGCAAGTTATTTACAAAAGAAAAAATTAGATAGATATGATAATTGATAGAAAAATTTTAATTACTTTTATAATCTTAATAAGCATATTTTTTCTTTTTGAGTTTACTAATATAGACCTATTTGTAGAGAGTTTTTTTTATGATAATGTTTCTAATAAGTGGATGCTAAAACATGTAAAAGAGAGTTTACTAGATACTATTTTTTATACGGGAGTGAAAAAAGTAATTATTTTATTTACTGTTTTTATTCTGTTTTTGTATCTTTACTCATTTAAAGCCTCGGCTATCAAACTAAAAGAGTATAGAAGTGGACTATTGATTGTTTGGTTAAGCGTGGCTATTGTTCCATTTGTTATTGGGCTCTTAAAAGCTACAACAAATGTACCTTGTCCATGTGATAGTCTCTATTTTGGTGGAAATTATCCATACATTAAGGCTCTTGATTCAATGCCACAAGAGATTTTAAAAAAATTTAAGTGTTATCCAGCAGGCCATGCAAGTGGTGGCTTTGCCCTGATGTCGCTTTTCTTTCTTTTCGAATCAAGAAGAAATAAGATTTTAGCTTTAACTGTGGCACTAACGATTGGCTGGAGCATGGGTTTATATAAGATGTTTCTTGGAGACCATTATCTAAGCCATACAATTATAACAATGCTATTATCATGGCTTTTAATACTCATAATAAAAAAAGTTGTAAATAAATATTGCAAATTGTAATATTTTTTAAAGATTGAATATTTTTTTTATATCATTATAAAAAAAAGATGGATAAGTTATGATTTTAGGAAAATGCCCATGTTGCAAGGATGGCAGCATTGAAGTAAGAGACAAAGAAGTAAGCGGCAAAAAAGTAAAACTTTATGCTTGCTCAAATGCTCACTGGAGTACAGAAGATGGCGAGATGTTTGAGCCTACTGCAGAGTCAACATGCAGTTTTAGAATCTGGCAAAATGCACTAGCAAAGTATGGAAAATGGCTTTCATATAAAGAGGTAAGAGAGCTTTTAGAAAATGAGAGCATAGAAGTGGAGCTTTTGAGTAAAAAATATGGTAAAAAAATCTACTACAACAAATATATAGCTATAAATGAAGAGTATGGAGTTAGTGTATTATGGGATTAAGTTGTTAAAAAAAAGAGCTTTTACAAAATGAAAGTTACAAAACTAAACAACTTAATAAATCTTTTACATTTGTTTGTGTATAATCCACATCCGCTTTGCTGTTTTAACAAAAGACTAGAGTGTTTTTGTTTATATAAATGTGTATAGACGAAAGTATTGGTTAATTTACACTTAACCTACAAACAGCAAATGGTGTGGCTAATTTAGAGGTTTCATTAACAAATAAGAGCTGGATTTTATTCAGATTTTATGAGAATTTATTGTAAGGACTTTCGATGAAAGTAAGAGCTTCAGTTAAGAAGATGTGTGACGACTGTAAAGTTGTTAAGAGAAAAGGCATTGTAAGAGTGATCTGCAAAGTTAAAAAACATAAACAGAGACAAGGATAACCATGGCTCGTATATCAGGTGTTGATTTACCAAAGAAAAAGAGAATAGAGTATGGTTTAACATACGTCTATGGGATTGGTCTTCATGCTTCTCGCAAAATATTAGATGCGACAGGTATAGACTATAACAAAAGAGTTTACGAACTAAGCGAAGATGATGTTGCTGCGATTACAAAAGAAATCCGTGCTAGTCATGTAGTTGAGGGTGATCTTCGTAAACAAGTTGCAATGGACATTAAAGCACTTATGGATTTAGGTTCATACAGAGGTCTTCGTCACCGTCGTGGTCTTCCATGCCGTGGTCAAAAAACTAAGACAAATGCGCGTACTCGTAAGGGTAAACGCAAAACTGTCGGCGCAGCGTAAGGATTAATAGATGGCAAAAAGAAAAGCTGTTAGAAAAAAAGTAGTAAAGAAAAATATTGCACGTGGTATTTGTCATATCTCTGCATCATTTAACAATACACTTGTAACTATTACAGATGATATGGGTAACATGATTGCTTGGAGTTCTGCTGGTAGCCTTGGTTTTAAAGGTAGCAAAAAATCTACTCCATTTGCGGCTCAAGCAGCTGTAGAAGATGCGATAGCAAAAGCTCAAGTACATGGTATAAAAGAACTTGGTATTAAAGTTCAAGGTCCTGGTTCAGGAAGAGAAACTGCAACTAAAGCAGTTGGCGGAATTGAAGGTATTCGTGTAACATTTATGAAAGATGTTACTCCATTACCACACAACGGATGTCGTGCGCCTAAGCGCCGTAGAGTTTAAGGAGATTACTGATGGCAAGATATAGAGGTCCAGTAGAGAAAATCGAGAGAAGATTTGGAGTTAGCCTTAACCTAAAAGGAGAGCGTCGTTTAGCAGGTAAATCTGCATTAGAAAAACGTCCTTATGCTCCAGGTCAGCACGGTCAGCGTCGTAAAAAAGTATCTGAATACGGTTTACAGTTAAATGAAAAGCAAAAAGCAAAATTCATGTATGGTGTTTCTGAGAAGCAATTCCGCGCACTATTCGTTGAAGCAAAAAGAAGAGATGGAAACACAGGTACAAACCTTGTTACTTTAATTGAGCAAAGATTAGATAACGTTGTTTATCGTATGGGATTTGCTACAACTCGTCGTTTTGCACGCCAATTAGTTACGCATGGTCACCTTTTAGTAGATGGCGCAAAACTAGATATCCCTTCTTACCGTGTAAGACCAGGACAAAAAATTGAGATTCGTGAGAGTAGTAAAAACAACTCTCAAATTGTTCGCGCAATTGAACTTACAAGTCAAACTGGTCTAGCTCCATGGGTTGATATTGATGCTGATAAAAAATTCGGTATCTTTACTCGTTTACCAGAGCGTGAGGAAGTTGTTATACCAGTAGAAGAGCGTTTAATCGTTGAACTTTACTCGAAATAATAGTTAAAATAAAAGGCGTAAGAGACATGAAAAAGATTAAAATTATTCCACTTGCTCCTCAAGAGTTTGAGGTAGAACAAATTAGTGAGAATGAAGCTAATATAATGGCGTATCCTTTTGAAACTGGATTTGCTATATCTTTAGCTCATCCACTTCGCCGCTTTTTGTTAAGTAGTTCAGTTGGTTGTGCACCAATAGCTATTAAGATTGAAGGCGCTAAGCATGAGTTCGATTCAGTGCGTGGTATGCTTGAAGATATTTCAGATTTTATTTTAAATCTTAAAGATATTCGTTTCAAGCTACTTGGTGGTGCTACTGAAGCAGAGGTTAGCTACAGTTTTACCGGTCCTTGTGATATAAAAGGTGGCGATCTTTCAAATGATGAAGTTGAGATAGTTACTCCAAATTCTCACCTTGCTACACTAAATGAAGACTCTACACTAAACTTTAGTATTAGAATCGCACAAGGTATCGGCTACGTTGCTAGTGAAGATACATATGATGAACTACAAGAGGGTTATATAGCACTAGATGCTTACTTTACTCCTGTTCGTAGTGCAACATATAAAATCGAAAATGTATTGGTTGAAGATAACCCTAACTTTGAGAGAGTTATTATAAATATCAGAACTGATGGACAAATAAGCCCATTAGATGCATTTAGAAATTCATTAGAAGTTATGTATGCTCAACTTGCTGTATTTAATAGTGAGATTAGTGTAAAAGCTCCAGCTACAATAGAGAGAGCTGAAGAGAGCCCAGATCTAAAAAAATTAACAGCGCATATCGATAGTTTAGGTTTAAGTGCAAGAAGTTTTAACTGTCTTGATCGCTCAAGCATTAAACTAATAGGTGAAATAGCATTAATGAGTACAAATGATCTTAAAAATGTTAAAAACCTAGGTAAAAAATCATATGATGAGATTGTAGAAAAACTTCAAGAGTTTGGTTATGAAGTTGGTGGCGATCTTACAGATGATGTAGTAAGTGCATTAAAAAAGAAAATAGAAGCTTTATAAGCTAAAGAGGAATTATAGATGAGACATCGTCATGGATACCGTAAACTAGGTCGTACAAGCTCACACCGTGCAGCTTTACTGAAAAACCTTAGTATTTCGTTAATTGAACATGGTAAAATTGAAACTACTGTAGAAAAAGCAAAAGAGTTACGCTCTTATGTTGAAAAACTTATCACAGTTGCTGGTAAGAATGATTCAAATGCTCATAAAGCAGTATTCGCGGCGCTTCAAAGTAAAGAAGCAACAAAAACTTTAGTAAATGAAATAGCTCCAAAGTACGTTGATCGTGCTGGTGGTTATACTAGAATTACTAGAACACGTATTCGTCGTGGTGATGCTACTACTATGGCTTTCATAGAATTAGTATAACGGAGAAGGACTAAAGTCTCTTATCCTACGCTAACGTTGAGTTTACCCTAAGGGAAAGACTCTGCGTCAAGCCCACACACAATAATTGTGCTTTTAATTATGTAAACCACTTAGCTAAACTTCCCAATCCTAAAATACTTAAAATACAAAGAGAGACATTATGAGTAATTTCGCATTTGGAACTTATAGAATAAGTGATTTAAACCCTCAACATATCCAAGCACTAAAAGAGGCTATTGAAGCCGGTATAACGCTGATTGATACTTCATCAAACTATATGGATGGTGGAGCAGAAAGAGCAATAGCTCTTGCTATGAGACTAGCTGAGAGTGACATTAAAAATGAAGTTGAGATAGTAAGTAAATTTGGATACATCCAAGGTAGTTCACTTCATGAATACAGAGCAAATTTAGCAGAGAAAAAATACTCAAAAGATGTTGTTAAATATACTGAAGATTGCTACCACTGTATCTCAAAAGAGTTTATGCATGAAGAGCTAACTGCCTCACTAAAGCGCTTAGAAGCCACTAGTATAGGGTGTTATCTAATTCATAATCCTGAATACTATATCATAGAAGCTATAAAAAATAATATCCCAAAAGATTATAGATTAGATGAGATGTATAGAAGAATAGAAGATGCTTTTGTTGGTTTAGAAGAGGAGATAAAAAAAGGAAGAATTTCATCATATGGTATTAGCTCAAATAGCTTTTCGCTTCTTGAGAGTGATGATGAATTTCTACCTTATGAAGATCTTCTAACTTTAGCTCAAAATGCAGCAACAATTGTAAAAAATAAAAAACATAGTTTTACTACAATAGAGCTTCCTATAAATATGTTAGAGATTGATGGACTAAAATGCGCCTCGTGGGCAAAGAAAAATGGGTTGAGGGTTTTAGCAAACAGACCTCTTAATGCAAGGTACTTAAATAAAATGTACAGATTGGCTGATTATACAGAGAGTAGAGACTATTACCACTACTTTAATGAGCTTATAGAGTTTTGTGATAAAGATGAGTTTAGAATTCTTTATAATCTTTTAGAAGAGATGGAAGCTTCAAAACACAAGTTTGATTGGATAGGCAGTTACGACATTTTTCTTTATACGCAGATAATTCCACATATAAAAAAGGCATTAGAAAAATTTGAAGCAGATGAGAGAGAAAATATCATTAACTCAATTAATCTATTTTTGATAGAGTACCGCAAAATGGTTGAGTATGAGTGCTCAGTGCGTACAAGAGACGAGCTGAAAGAGTTTTTTAAAGAACCTCACATCCCAATGCAAGAGGCTGCAATTAAATTTTTAATGAAATGCGAAAATGTCGATTATATAATTGTTGGAATGAGAAAGCCTTTGTATATACATGAAATCCTTTGCTTAAGAGGATAGATGATATCTTTTATCGCTTGTTAAGGGATTTTGTCATATCTTATCAAGGTAATAAAGATATAAATTTTAAAGGATGGGCATGATTCCATTTACAGATGAAGAGTTAATGAATCCAGTGAGAAACGTAATTGATAAAGTTCGTCCTTCTTTAGCATTAGATGGCGGAGATATAAGTTTTTTAACAGTTAAAAACTCAACAGTATATATTCAATTAAAAGGTGCTTGTATTGGATGTGCAAGTAGTGGAACTACTCTAAAATATGGAGTAGAGAGACAACTAAAGATGGATATCCATCCAGATATAACAGTCATAAATGTACCAGTTGGTATGGAAAACGATATAGACAATTTATAAAAAAATGGCAGAAAAAATGGCAATTAGTAAATTTAAAATATTATCACAAGCTAAAGAGAGCTTCACAAAGTCTGATTATAAGAATGCATTAGAAAAGTTTGCTTCAGTTTTGCAAAATTTTCCTAATTCTAGAGAGGCTTATAATGGCGTAATATTAGCAGAAATGGCACTTAGTGGCGAAGGCGGTGCTGAGGCACTTTTTGACTACTATGAGGTTTTAAAAGAAGAAGATAAAGAACAAGCTGATGCTATTATGAGTGAAATATTAAAAACTATGGATGGTTCATTAGAGAAGTTAAGAGAAGTCTTTTCAGAGCCTCTGCGAGATAGAGTAGAGCTTGAAGATGGAATTTTATACCAAGATTTTAAAAAACTAGTGGACGAGGGCGGAAATTTTAAAGAGATATTTGAAAACATAATGTTCTCAACCCGTGTTATTATTACTCAAAAAGAGGATTTTGTTGATTTTTTAGATAAGTTGATAGAAAATAACTTTACAGAGATGGCGCTTACATACCTTGAGAATGCTCTAAGCGTTTATCCAAGTGATATGGTACTTAGAAAGCTTCTTAAAAAATTAGCAAAAGGTAAAATAGTTGAAAATTGAGATACCACAAGAAGCCTTTAGATATATAACAGAAAATTCACAAGAGTGTGATGCGCAAACAGCTTTTGTCTTAACTCCGCAAAATGAGAAATATCTTCAAAATGCAAAAGATAATGGTGCGCACTCTATTATAAATATAAAAGAAGTTGCAAAACTATTTGGAATTGATAAGATAAAGATTGTAGGTATTACAGGAACAAATGGTAAAACTACAACTGCTAGTGCGATATACTCTTTTTTACTTGATTTAGGTTACAAAGTGGCTATGCAAGGAACACGTGGCTTTTTTATGAACGACAAAGTTATAGAGGAGAAGACACTAACTACTCCATCGCTCTTAAATACGTACAAACATATCTACCAAGCAGTAAGTGAAGAGTGTGATTTTTTTATAATGGAAGTAAGCTCTCATGCGATTGTGCAAAAAAGAGTAGAAGGGCTTACTTTTGAGCTTAAAGTTCTTACAAATATCACACAAGATCACCTTGATTTTCATAAAACGATTGGTGAGTATATTGCAGTAAAAAATAGTTTTTTCCAAGATGATGGCAGAAAACTTATCAATAAAGATGAGCCAAAATCATCATTTAATTTTAAAAATACGTTTACGTATGGTATAGAAAACTCAGCAACATATAGGCTAATTGCATATTCACTAAACAATGCATCAAGCGGAATCATTCAGCATTTTGGTGAAGTTGTTCCTTTTACATCTGCTCTACATGGTTTTTTCAATCTTTACAATCTTATGGCAGCAATCGCAGCAACGCACCTTCTAAGTGGTAAAAAACTTGAAGATGTAGCAGCGGTAGTTGATAATTTTGCTGGGGTAAGTGGAAGAATGGAGCAAGTTAGCGAGAATCCAAATGTAATAGTAGATTTTGCACACACTCCAGATGGAATACAACAAGTTTTAAATGCACTAAAAGAGAAAGAACTTTTAGTTGTTTTTGGAGCTGGTGGAGATAGAGATAAAATCAAAAGACCTCTCATGGGCAGAGTTGCGGCTAGTTTAGCAAAAAAACTATACATCACAAGTGATAATCCAAGAAATGAAGATCCACAAGAGATTGTAAATGATATTTTAGAAGGTATTGAAGATAAGAGCATTGCTGTAGTTGAGCTAAACAGAAGAAAAGCGATTGAGAATGCTCTTTTTGAGCAAAAAAATGATGAAGTTGTTGTAATCCTTGGAAAAGGTGATGAAACTTATCAAATCATATATGACCAGAAGCTTCCATTTGATGATAGAGAAGTGGTGAGAGAGATATTAAAGAGTAAAGTAATTTAAATCTTAAGTATATGAACTTCTGTACATGTGCTGTTTTTTATCTTATCCTTTTTCGATATAATTGCTAAAATTTTTTATAAGGGTGGTTTTTATGGGAATTCCTCAACCAGCATTTTATATATTTAAGTGTGAACAATCGGCTCCTCCGGGTATGCCAAAACCTTCATGTGTTACACCGCAGACTCAAGATTTGTTTCAGCATTTAGCACAAAAATTGATGAAAGAGGGTGTCATGGGAACAGTACAGCCTATTCGTACTTCATGTTTAAATCGTTGTAGTTCAGGTCCAGTTATGCTTGTAGAGCCAGGACATTTTATGTATGCAGCGCTTACAAAAGAGAAGATTGACAGAATCATAGAAGAGCATATTATTGGTGGCAAAGTAGTTGAAGAGTTTCTTATAAGTTCTGAAGTGTGGGATGAGCCAATTTCACCATGCGATATGAAAAAACAGATGGGAATGTAAAAAATGACAATAGAGATGTTGTATAGTAAGATTCATCGTGCTACAGTTACTGATGCTAACTTGAATTATGTTGGTTCTATAACTATAGATGAGGAGCTATTAGAGGCTTCTAAGATGAGAGTTGGACAAAAAGTTGAGATTTTAAACATCAATAATGGTGAGCGATTTTCAACATATATTATCTTAGGCGAGCGTGGTAAGAGAGATGTTTGTTTAAATGGCGCAGCCGCTAGAAAAGTTCATAAAGGTGATAAAGTCATTATAGTTGCTTACGCTACATATGATGAAAAAGAGCTACAAACTTATAAACCTACAGTTGTTTTAGTAAATGAAGATAATAATATAGAAGAAATTTTAGAGAGTATCTAGAGTTATGTTTGGAAATTTAGGTGATATGAGTAAAATGCTTGAAGGTATGCAAGAGAATGCAAAAAAACTTCAAAGTGAACTTGAGTCTAAAATTTTTAACGTAAAAAGTGGTGGCGGAATGGTAGATATCACTATAAATGGGAGTGGTGAAGTAACTGATATAGCTATTGATACTTCACTTCTAAATGATAAAAAATCATTAGAAATTCTGCTTATTGGCGCAATAAATGATGCTAATAAAATGGTTGAGCAAAATAGACAAAATAGTGCTCTAGGAATATTAGGCAAAACAAACCCTTTTGGGGGTAAGTAGATTGTTAAAGCTACTCTTAGCACTTAGTTTACTTTTTTTAAATCTATATGCATGTAAAGGTGGCACTCAGTCTTGCAAGCAAAAAGTCTTTGATTCATGTGCAATAACAGAGCAAAGAGTACAAATCCCCATACAAAACAATCAACTACTAATCTTCTCAAGAACTCCTCCAAAAGAAAAAATACTCAAACATGATCCATTTTTATCTCTATATATCATCCAAGATACAAGAAAATTCAAATACCCTTTCAAAATAAATAATAAGCTTTCATTAGGTCTTATTGGAGTTGACAATCATAAAGCAATAAAAGGCAAGATAGTAAAAAAACAACTTGGACTAGAGAACTTTGCAGTATTTAGCCAACCACTCTCTTCTCCAAGTGTTCTTCTTAATAGCTGTTGTGATTTAGAGGGCATTGTGACAGAGAGAGGAATCATAGAAAAAGAGTATATAGAGCGATTTATAAAGATAAAAAATGTATCTTATGGCGACTTTGGAATTAGAGTAAAAGATGAAAAATCCTCAGTAGTTGTAAAAGAGAGTAACCCATTTGTAAAATTAAATCAGCTAAAAGTGGGAGATATTATCTTAGAACTTGATTCAAAGAGAGTTAAAGATAGCGCATCATTTATGAGAGATATGCTCTTTGGCTTAGTTGGCTCTACTCATAGTATAAAGGTTAAAAGAGAGAATAAAATACTCACTTTAAAAGCAATAACACAAAAAAGAGTAGATAATGTATATTTAGAATTTTTAGGTTTGTCCTTTGATAAAAATCTCCTCATTATAAAAATAGAAAAAAAAGCAGAGCACTTTGAGCTTAAACTGGGAGATAGACTACTCCAAGCTAACACTAAATACATTAAAGATGCACAAGACATATTTGATGAAACATACAATCTTAAAAATCCTCTAAATCTTCTTTTTGAAAGAGAGCATTTTCAGTTTTTTGTGAAAGTAAATTAGATACAATTTCGCATGCAAAACTTTGAAAATTTTCTACTAAATCATCTACCAACTTCAAAAAGTATACACCCAACATACGAAGAGGCAGTTCAAAAAATGCTCCTTGCTGGAGGGAAAAGATTTCGCCCAGCACTTCTTCTTGGAGTTGTAAATGCATATAATCCTCTTTTAGTAGGAGGAGCATACCACGCAGCTTACGCAATTGAGCTTTTGCATACGTACTCACTCATACATGATGACTTACCATCAATGGATAACTCTCCACTTCGCAGAGGCGAGCCAACACTTCATGTCTTGTTTGATGAAGTTACTGCGATTTTAGCAGGGGATGCGTTAAATACATATGCTTTTGAAGTTTTAAGTAATGCTCCTTTTTCAGACTTTACAAGAGTAGAACTTATTAGAGAGTTAGCAACAAATGGCGGGCTTAATGGTATGGTCCTTGGTCAAGCAATTGATTGTTATTTTGAAAATAAGATGCTTAGTTTAGATGATGTAAAAGTCCTTCATATAAACAAAACAGCAAAGCTTATTGCTGCTTCACTTAAAATGGGTGCAATTATCGTAGGTGAGGAAAAACTAGCGCAGACTCTTTATGACTTTGGTATAAAACTTGGTCTTCTTTTTCAGATTCAAGATGATATTTTGGATGTTACACAAAGCTCGCAAGAGGCAGGAAAGCTTACAAACAATGATGAACAAAAAAATAGTTTTGTAACAATTTTAGGGCTAGATGAAGCACTAAAAGAGGCAAATACTTTGGCGCTTACTCTTTTACAAGAGATTGAGAGCTTTGATGAGAAACTAAAAAATGAGTTCTCAAAACTTCTAACACACTACATAAATAGACATAAAAACTAAAAAAAGGCAAAGATAAAATGAGTAATAAAATGCGCCAAAAAATGGCAGATAGCATAAGATTTTTAGCAGCAGACATGGTACAACGTGCAAACTCTGGCCACCCAGGGGCGCCTATGGGACTCTCAGATATAGCAGTTGTTTTAAGTGAGCATTTAAACCATAATCCAAAAAATCCATCTTGGCTAAACCGCGATAGACTTGTTTTCTCAGGAGGGCATGCTACTGGACTTATATATTCTCTTTATTATCTTTGGGGATATGGTTTAACTATTGATGACTTGAAAAATTTTCGCCAACTAGGCTCAAAAACTCCAGGGCACCCTGAATATGGTCACACTGAAGGCGTAGAGATAACTACAGGACCACTTGGTCAAGGTGTTGCAAATGCTGTTGGCTTTGCAATGGCTTCAAAATTTGTAGGTGCTCAAGTTAATTCAGACACGGCAAAAGTGATAGATCATAAAGTTTATTGTTTATGTGGTGATGGAGATTTAGAAGAGGGTTTAAGTTATGAGGCTTGTTCTATTGCAGGACATAACAAACTAGATAATCTTATACTTATTTATGATTCAAACCGCATAACTATTGAAGGTTCAACTGATTTGAGTATAAGTGAAAATATTCGTCTTCGCTTTGAGTCACAAAACTGGAGTGTATTAGAGTGCGATGGTCATGATTTTGATGAGATTGAGAGTGTAATTACAACTGCAAAATCTAACTCTAAACCGACACTTATCATAGCTCATACAATCATTGCAAAAGGTGCTCTTAGTCTTGAGGGATCTCATCACTCTCATGGTGCGCCACTCGGAGCTGATGTAATCGCAACATCAAAAGCAGCAGCTGGGTTCGACTCAACTAAAACATTTCATGTAGATGCAGATGTTTTTGAGCGTTTTAGATGTGCTGTAGAAAAGGGAGATTTAGCAGAGCGTGAGTGGATTCATAGCTTAAAGACTCTTCCTTTGATGGAGCAAAATGAGGCATTAGCTGCACTTCAAAATCCAGACTTCTCAAGAATAGTATGGCCGAGTTTTGATAAAGCAGATGCAACAAGAAACACAAACGGAAAGATTTTAAATGCTATTGCTAGAGCTCTTCCTAACTTCTTGGGTGGTTCAGCTGACCTTAGCCCATCAAACAAAACAGAACTTATAGATATGGGAGCTTATCCAAAGGGGAAAAATATTCACTTTGGTATTCGTGAGCATGCAATGGCATCTATCACAAACGCCATTGCACTTTATGGACCTCTTATGCCATTCTCGGCTACTTTTTTTGTTTTCTCAGACTATCTAAAACCAGCGGCTCGTATAGCAGCACTAACTGGAATCCAACAGTTTTTTATCTGGACGCATGATAGCATTGGTGTTGGTGAAGATGGACCTACTCATCAGCCAATAGAGCATTTAAGTCAATTTAGAGCACTCCCAAACTTCTATGTCTGGCGTCCAGCAGATGGTGCCGAGAACATTGTAGCTTGGCAAGTAGCTCTACAGATGAGTAAATCTCCATCAGCTTTTGTTTGTTCACGTCAAAATCTCTCAGTTCTACCATGTGCTCTAAAAGGTTCTGCTTCAAGAGGTGGATATCTTTTAGCAAGCGATGAAGGCTCAACTATAACGCTTATGGCTAGTGGAAGTGAAGTAGAGTTAGCACTTAACACAAAAGATGCATTAAATGCAAAAGGTATAAAGGCTGATGTTGTTTCAGTTCCATGTTATGACCTTTTTATAGAGCAAGATAAAGAGTACATAGACTCAATCATTAAGCCTCAGAATAAAAAAGTTGCGATTGAAGCAGCAAGAGGTTTAGAGTGGTACCGTTTTGCTGATGAAGTTATCGGAATGGATACTTTTGGAGCTTCAGCGCCTGCTGATAAGCTTTTTGAGAAATTTGGTTTCTCAGTAGAGAGTGTTCTGTCTAAAATCATATAGATATAACTGTTGGCAAATCGCCAACAGTTAAAATAATAAACCCCATTTAAAACATAACCCCCAAAAAATATTATAAAGTGTTACAAAAATAGATAATATAAAATATTTAATAATTTTTTGTTAAAAATTAATATTCGTTTTATTTTATGTATATATAATAAAACATCTTATGTTAAAAGGAGTTATAAATGAAGTTATTTTCTGTCTTACTTATTGGAGCTACGTTGTGTTTTGGCGCAGTTGATATCAACAAAGCTGATAAAGCTCAGCTTATGGAGATAAAAGGTATTGGTGAAGCAAAAGCAAATGCTATTTTAGATTATAGAAAAGAGCATAAATGCTTTAATGGCGTTGAAGAGATAAAAAAGGTAAAAGGATTTGGCGATAAGTTTTTAGAAAAGAACAAGTCAAATCTTGAAGCAAGTAGCTGTAAAAAGTAGTTATTTAAGCTTACATGTACTCTACATACATGTAAGCTTTTTAATATAATATTTAAACAACATCTTTTAAAACACATCCAATCCCATAAGGTTTTTTTGAATAGTATCTTTTTCCATGCGCCACTATTAAAGCGTGAAACTCTTGATATGTTTTAAGAAGCTCGTTATCATCTTTTATAGATTTCTTTAGTGATACTTCCATAAGGTTTTTAATATCTTTGTATTTAGCATTTGCACTAATAAGACCAAGTTCAATTAAAAATCTTTTAGTGTAAGCATCTACCTTAAATTCTCTCTGGTTATATCCATATAAAAGTATAGAATCAGCACTCTCTTCACCAATCCCAATAACACTTAAAAGTGCTTCTCTTGTTGGTACGCTACCATCAAGGTTTTTGTAAAATCTTATAAACTCCAAAATATATCTTGTTTTTTGATTAAAATATCCAGAGGGCTTGATAGCCTCTTTTAACTCCTCAATATCCATAGCTTCTATGCTATCTATATTTAGGGCACCTTTAATATGCAAATTATTTAATGATTTTACAACTGAAGTAAAAGTTGTATTTTGAGTTAAAATTGAGCCTAAGCAGACTTCAAATATCTCATCTTGGTTTTTTGGAAAGGAGTAGTCTAGTTTGTGATATCCATGACCTATTATCGGCCACCAACCTTGAGGACCGTATAGTTCATAGAGAGTTTTATAGATACGATATATCTTGCTCATAAATACTCTAGCAGTCTAATTCCAACATAAATAGCTCCTAAAAATATAATAGAGGAGATAAATACAAGTGCTGTCACAATTTTTGGCTTACAATCATAAAGTGAGGCAAAGTTCACATTTGCAATGGCTAGAGGAACTAGTAATTCTATGAAAACTATTCCTTTTATCATAGAGTCTAGTTCGATAAAATAGAGAATCAAAAAAGTAAGAGCTGGAAGGGCGATAAACTTCACGCTCATAACCCAGAGGGTTAGTTTTTTGCTTATCTCACTTATCTTAGTTCCATATAGATACATTCCAAACAAAAAGAGTTGCATAACTATAGAGGCGTAAGCTCCCATCATAAGTGCACTCATAACTTCTTCACTCGGTCTATAACCATATGCACTAAGAGCTAAGGCAAAGGCAGCTGCCCAAAGAAAAGGAAGTTTTAGGATGTTTATCAGTGAAGATTTGATGTTAAAAGTTCCTCGTGAGTAGTAGTAAACGCCAACCGTATAGACGATGATTACATTCATTAGGTTTATAACAGTTGTGTAGGGGATAGACTCCTCTCCAAAAATAGCGATATTTAGTGGAATGCCTAAATTTCCCGTGTTTCCTATAACCGCTGCAATTATTGCTATGGAGTACTCTTTTTTATCTTTAAATAGTCTCTTTGCTACAAAAGCTGATATAAAAAGTACTAAGATTATGATAAAAAGATAGATCGATGGAGCAAAGAGAAGCGTGACATCAACAGGGCGGATAAGAAGTCCCCAAAATGTCAGAAAAACTTGTAAAAAATATACACTTATTATCGTTATAGTTTTTTCATCAATACGCTCTTTAAAGCTCATCTTCGCGACAAAGCCTAAAACTATAAAGATATAAATAGCCAAGATTGAAAATAGTATTGAACTCATGAAGCGATTATAGCAAATAGTGTATAATTTCGCACTACAAAAGGGGCAATAGATGCAGAGTATGGAAGAGATAAATGGAGTTATAAAAGAGAATCTAGCAGTAATGCTCTACTTCTCAGCACCTACCTGTAACGTATGTCATGCTCTAAAGCCAAAGCTACTAGAAGCGATAGATGAAAATTTTAAAGAGTTTAAGATAGTGAGTGTTGATATATCAATAGAGCAAGAGATAGCGGCAAACTTTAGTGTTTTTACTATTCCTACTGTTTTAGTCTTTTTGGATGGCAAAGAGTTTCTAAGAAAATCTCGCCACATGAGTGTTAATGAGGTTATAAGAGAGATAAAAAGGCCTTATGAAGTTATGATTTCATAAGACTTTATAATAATATACAAAGAGAAAAATATGTACTATAACGTTTTTAAAAAATATGGAGTTATAAAATAATGAATAAAACTGAATTTCAAAATAATAGATACCAAGAAGATGAGATAGATTTAAGAGAGTTGTTTGAAACTATTTGGGACAAAAAAGTGTTTATAGTTTTATTTACAATGATTGTAACTATTGCCTCAATTGTATATGTAGTATTGAAAAATCCAACTCCAATTTATCAAGGAAAGATTTATATGGAAATTGGGCAAATCCAAAATAAAAATTTTGTACCTGTAATTATTGAAAATGTAAATGATTTAGTAGGAATTTTAAAAATAGAATTAAAAGTAGATGCTTCAATATTAAAAGGAACAACGAAATTATTAGAGATTAGTTTTGATAATGAAGATAAAAAACTTATTACTAATAAATTAAATCAAGTAAAAGACTTTATTATAGAAAAACATAAAAACCAATCATTATTTTATGAGAATGTTATTTTATCAAAACAAATAGGCAATATTATAATATTAGATGAGCCAATAAATAAACCTAAAAAAAGATTAATCGTTACAGTGGCTTTTGTAACAGGTTTAATCTTATCTATATTTATAGCTTTTTTATTGAACTTCTTTAGAGAAGAGAAAAATAAACCTCTTAGCGCATAAAAGCGATTAAAGAGGCAGTAACTGCTACATTTAAAGACTCTACATCTCTATTCATAGGGATATTTATAGAGTCGTTACAAAGCGCTTCAATCTCCTTTGAGACTCCATCGCTCTCATTTCCAAGAACAAATATAGACTTATCTTGCTGTTGTAAATCATAAATACTTTTTTTTGCATGAGAAGAGAGAAGATATATCTTTGTCTCTTTCAACTCTTTTAAAACTTCATCTAAAGTATTGCAGTAGTAAATTGGGAGCTTGAAAAGTGTTCCTGCACTTGCTTTTATCACAAGTGGTGAGATTTTTGCACTATTTTTCTTAGGAAGAATGATTCCATCGACATATCCTGCGGCACATGAGCGAATAATCATTCCTAAGTTTTGTGGGTTTTGGATGCCATCGAGTGCTAAAAGTTTGAATTTTTTTAGATTTTTTATCTCATTTGCATTTTTATACGAGGTCGCGATAATATCAATTGCAACACCTTGATCTTGTTTTGCGTTTTTGCTTATACGACTAAGTGCATTTTTATCATGATACGCAATTGCTATATCTCTTTTTTTTGCTAAAGAGAGAATAGTCTCTATAGCTCCATCACTCTTATTGGAGATGGAGAGGTGTAGTTTATGTATTTCTATTGCATTGTCTTGTAAAATTTCTATAACTACGTTTCTGCCATAAAGAGTAATTAGTTTCTCAAAATATGCTTTTTTATCTTTATACTCTTGTGAATCTTGCAAAATTGTGCCTTTTATTTAATTGAGCAGAATTTTACACTATTTTATGTTTTACGTTAATTAATAGAGTAAAGCTATAGCTGAGAAAATAGTGATATACTTTTTTTTACTGAGAACATAGAGGATTGAGATATGAATACAAATGAAAAATCTTATTGCGACGACAAAGCTACATGTAATATAGAAATACCAGCTATAAAAAACAAAAGACAATACACTTGTCCTATGCACCCTGCAGTGATTCAAGACCATCCTGGCTCATGCCCTAAATGTGGTATGGCACTAGAAGCCGTAGATGTTGAGACTGATGAAGAAAACAAAGAGCTTACAGATATGAAGCGTCGCTTCTGGATAAGTGTTGTTCTTACTCTTCCGGTGTTTATCTTAGCTATGAGTGTGGATATGTTTGCGTCTCTACTCCCTGATGGCGTAAGTATGAAGATGATTCAGTATATAGAGTTTTTCTTAGCTACTCCAGTTGTGTTTTGGGGAGGTTGGCCATTCTTTGTTCGTGCCTTAAACTCTCTGCGTACAATGAACCTAAATATGTTTACTCTTATCGCACTTGGTGTTTTTGTTGCTTGGGTTTATAGCGCTACTGCACTTTTTATGCCAAGCATCTTTCCACCTTTAATGCAGATGAGGGATGGTCTGGTTCATGTCTATTTTGAGGCAGCTTCAGTCATAGTAACGCTTGTTCTTTTAGGACAAGTACTTGAACTTCGTGCTCGCTCACAAACAAATGATGCTATAAAACTTCTCTTAGAACTCTCTCCAGAGATAGCACGGCTTGTTAGAGAAAATGGAGATGAAGAGGATATAAGTATTGAAGATGTAAAGATAGGAGATACACTTCGCATCCGCCCTGGTGAGAAAATCCCAGTTGATGGAGAGGTAATAGAGGGAAGAAGTAGCGTAGATGAATCGATGGTTACGGGTGAGCCTATCGCGGTAGAGAAATTTGCAGGAGAGAAACTTATAGGTGCAACCATAAACTCAAATGGCACTCTGCTTATGAAAGCACAGAAAATTGGCTCAGATACACTATTAGCAAAAATTATAGAGATGGTCTCACACGCACAACGCTCCCGCGCACCAATACAAAAACTCGTTGATGTTGTAGCTGGTTACTTTGTTCCGGCTGTAGTTTTTAGCTCTATCGTGACATTTTTTAT
>NZ_JAQVKA010000019.1 GCF_028694895.1 Sulfurimonas sp.
GTGCTGGAATTCCATATTTGGCTAATTATAAATAGTATCTCTTTTGAGTACAATATGAAAAAATATAATTAAAAATAGCTTTAAAAGTGTACTAGAGAAGGGATTACATGAAATTGAGGGTCTATTATGAAGACACAGACACTGGCGGAGTGGTTTATCACTCAAACTATTTAAACTTTTGTGAACGTGCTAGAAGTGAGGTTTTTTTTACTCGTGGGCTTAGTCCTGTTTTACAAAATGGACATTTTGTTGCAAAGAGAGTTGAAGCGGATTATATAGCTTCTGCAAAGTTAGGCGATGAGCTTGAAGTAAGAAGTGAACTTTTAGAGATAAAAGGCGCGTCATTTAAACTTCGCCAGAGTGTCTTTAAAGAAGAGAGAAAAATATTTGAGTTAGAGATAACACTTGCATATATAACTTTTGATGCAAAGCCTCAAAAGATTACGCAAGAAGTAAGAAGCCTTATAGAATCTCTTTTTTAGAGTTAGTTATAAGGTATAAATCTTGAAACTGATGGTTGAAGTAACTTTATAGGATATATCATCTGGTTTGAGCTAACCTCTATATTATAACGACGTTTCTCACCGCTTATTAGATGAGAGAAGTAGTCCATACCAACGGTTGTTGTGTAGTTTATCCAGTCATAAACTATATCGTTTTGTAAAATTGAGTTTGTCTCAATTAAAAGGTCATCATTTTGAGTTATTGAGTTTGCAATTATCATCTCTTTTCTATCTCTATATTGTGTCATAGATAAAAGAAGAGGGTTGTAGTTTGCTTGTGTTGAGAATATATTTTTTACATCTGTGTCATAAAGTGTAAGTTGCGACATAATCATTCCGCTTTTAACAATAGGTGTGTTTAAAAAGAAAGAGCCGCCAGATATTTTAGAGTTATCTTTTATCTGCTTTTCTAGGTTTGTTATCTGTTGAGGAATCTCAAACTTAACAACGCTTCGTCCACCATGTTCTTTAAATGAGGACTCTTCATAACGTGAGAGTTGTTGTGCTATTTCTGAATTATCATAAAAGATTACTAGTGGTGAAGAAGATATTCTTAGTAGCATATCTATCTGTGCTCTATAATCTATTCCGCCATAGTATAAGTATCTCGTTGGATCTTTAGCATCTTTTTTGTTGATTGTAGGAAAATAAATGTTTATATTTGGATTTATTCTTGCAACTACCTTCTCTCCAGCTTGTGTCAATGGAGCAATCACATACTCAAATCCATCATTTTTGATTTTATCCAGAGCTGCAACTATCTCTGCATAACTCTCATCTTCTATCTTGTAGCTTTTTAGCTCAAAGGGAGCATCTGTTGACATTAGATATGCAAATGAGGCGTTTGTAGTTGAGGCTGCATATCTGCCAATAGTTTTATATGGCATAAGAAGAGCTATACGGATTTTTTTCTTCTTTTTAATTGAGTCATCTTTCATTACAGTTGCATAGTAGATTTTTTCTTTTGATAAAAATACATTTTGTGTCTCAAAATCTTGATGTGAGAGATAAGAAAATATCAAACCATTTTTAAGATACTTCTGCACACATGCTTCATCGCACGGATATGGGTCTAAGTTAAATACGGTGATTTCAGGAAGAGGAATTTTTGATGGTTGATCACTCTTTGAAAAAAGAGCAATTGGGAGCAAAAGTAGTGTTAAAAAAAGTAGTTTTATCATAAGCAGCTCTTTATAGTTTTTAAGTCATTAAATGCAATTTTTTTATCATCTGGGTTTCTTAGTAGATGATTTGGATGGTGTATAGGAACAAGTTTATAATTTTTAAAATCTATCACATGACCTCTTACACTTTGAAAATTGTCATTTTCTGATGTAACTTTAGCATAAGCATCTTTACCTAAAGTAACAATTACTTTAGGCTTTACAAACTCTATTTGTGAGAAAAGGTAGTTTTTACATGAATCCCACTCAGAAGCAGAGGGCGTTTTTGAGTTTAGTGGTTTACATTTTATGGCATGGGTAAAGTAGACATCTTCTATACTTAATCTCAAAACATTCTCTATCATATTTTTTAAAATCTCACCACTTCTTCCGTTGTAGTAAGAGTTTGTACTATCTTCACCAGAAGAAACTGTATAGTCGATTATCATAACATCTGCATTTTGATTTCCATAACCGCTCATGCTTTGTGTTCTTGATTTACTTAAATCACACAGATAACACGTAGAGACGCTTTTAGAGAGAGCATCAAGCGTATTTGGCTTTTCACTTTGACTTGTTTGATTTATATAAAATGGATCTGTGTATTCAAACCCAAGGGCTCTTAGCCTATATAGATTCTCCAAAAGAAGTAAATTCTGAAAAGATTTCAATCATCCCCTTTTTAGTAAATGTTAATAAAAGGAGTATATTTAAACTGTTGTTAAAATCTACTTTATGTTTTTAAGATAGAATTGTGCAAAAGATATTTTGGAAATAATTTTGGATAAAAAAAATAACGCTCTAAGGGTCGAAAACTTTGTATTAACTTCATCTAGAGATATAGATGGAGTTTTAGAACATGTAAGAGGCCTAAAAAAAGATAATCTTCTTATACAAGTAGCATCATTTATGCATAACACTGTTTTAGTTCAAACTCTAAAGAGCGAACTGCATAAAATGTTTACAGATGCTAAGGTAGTTCTACTTAAACATGATGATAAGCTAAGAACAGATCTCACTTTTTACTCTATTGCAAAAGATGTGGATGTTGCTAGTATTGAGAGTGAGGTATTAAAAGAGCTATATTTACAAACTGAGAAAAAAGATTTAAGTATAGATGCGTATAGAAATAAACTCCTTAGCAGATACTTCACAGACCATCTTACAAACCTTCCAAACTTATATAAACTAAGAAGCGATTTACAAGAGTTTAAAGACTTTGCGCTAGTAATTTTCAATATAGACAATTTTCAAACTATAAATAATTTTTACGGTTATGTAGTAGGTGATTTTGTAATAGAGCAAGTTGGTAAATATCTTCAAGAAAATATTCAAGAGTACAGTATATACAAGCTCTCTGGTGACGAGTTTGCTTTTATCATAGATAGAGAAATAGGTTTTTATGAGCTTAAAGAGTTTTTGGAAAATCTTCATAAAAGAATTAAAAATATTGTTGTTTCATATCAAGATATAGATATATATGTTGATTTCACTCTAGGATCTTCTATAAACAAGGACAATAAAAATATCTTCTCAAATGTCTCTATGGCGTTAAAATATGCTAAAGAGAAAGGCGTGAAGTTTTGGATTTATGAAGATAGAATGAACTTTGAAAATACATACGAGAGGAACCTAAAACTCTCAGGTGTGGTAAGAGAAGCAATTGAAAATCTAAGAATTGTTCCATATTTTCAAGCTATTGTTGATTCTAAAACTTTTGAGGTAAAAAAGTATGAGTGCCTTGCTAGACTGATAGATAAAAATGAGAAGATACTATCTCCAAATCTTTTTATACCCATTGCAAAAAAGATAAAAGTTTATAATATTTTAACAAAAACTATCATAGATAAGTCCTTTGCAGCATTTGAAGATAGCGAGTATGAGTTTAGCATCAATCTATCCATCGAAGATATTATGTGTAGTGAAATTTTTAGATTTATAATTGAGAAGTTAAAAAACTCAAAGGCTTCACATAGAGTTATTTTTGAACTTCTTGAGTCAGATGCAATTGAAGACTATAAAAAGGTTGACCGCTTTATATCTGAGGTAAAAAGATATGGCGCAAAGGTGGCAATAGATGATTTTGGAAGTGGTTACTCTAACTTTAGTTACCTCACAAGAGTCAATGTTGATATTATTAAAATAGATGGTTCACTAATTGAGAACATAGATGTAGATCAAAATGCATATATCGTAGTTGAGACAATTATAGAATTTGCTAAAAAATTGGGAATTCAAACAGTTGCAGAGTATGTTCACTCAAGTGTTATTATGGATGCTGTAAAAAACTTAGGAGTTGACTTTTCTCAAGGCTTTTATATAGATGAACCCTCAATTACTCCAAAGAAGTTTTAATTTAGACGATATGTACACCAAATACTTCTAAAAGCAAGATGATGCTATAGTTAAAGATAGCTATGTTTGCAATAATGCTTTTATAAAAGGGTTAAAGGATAGTGTATGGATAAGGAACAATTAAGAAAGCTTCGTGCTATTTGTAGAGATATTTCAGTACTTTATGTAGAAGACGATAGAGAGATATCAGTTCAATGGGAAAAACTCATTAGAAATATCTTTAGTAAAGTAGAGGTTGAAAAAAATGGACTTCATGGTCTTCAAAACTATACTAAAAATAGACAAGATATAGTTATCACAGATATATCTATGCCTGTTATGGATGGTATTGAGATGTCAAAGAGAATAAAACTTATAAATAATGATCAAAACATATTAGTTACATTTGCGCATAATGACATAGAACATCTCATAAAACTCATAAACATTGGAGTTGATAAATACATATCAAAACCTCTTAACATAAGTAATTTTTTATCTAATATTTCAAAAATTGCTATAAATATTTATAGAGAAAAAAGAGAAGTAATTTTAGAAAACAGACTAAAATCTCAGCAAGATCTACATAAAGAGTTTTTAAATGGTATCTCTTTTCCGCTGGCATATTTTGAAGGTGATGAGATAGTATATGCAAACAACAGTTTTAAAAGGCAGTTTTTTACACAAATAGATACAGATGATTTTAACAAATTTAAGTTGGCATATCTTTTTGAAGATAAAAGATATATCTCGATGGAAAATAGTGCATTAATAGATGAGATATATAAATCTGATAACAAGACATATCTACTTATGGATGTAAACAAAAAAATTCTAAAAAAATACAACCTAGGTATTGCAAAATTTAAAAATACTAAAGGATGTTTAATTAGTTTTGTAAATCTTGATGCCCTAAATGCTGAACTTAACAGATTTAATATGCAGGTAGATTACTTTCCAAAAAGAGAGAGTTTTTCCCAAGCTCTTCTGGAGTTAAAAAATAGTTCAAAAGATGATTATGAGATTTTTTGTGTAGGTCTAAAAAACACTAAAGCCTTTATTGATAAATATGGTGGTGCAAAAATGCACTCTATCTTTCACTCTCTAGCAAAAAGTTTAAAAAAAGAGTTTGCAAATGAGGTAGCGCAAAAAGAGCTCTCAATATATCTCTTTGAAACAAATAGATACATTTTTTTAGTAGAGAAAAATCCTAACAACACTATAGATAAAAGGTTAGATAATTTTGGAAAAATATACAGCTACTCTTTTGGAGGCGGCTCGCCACTTGAGCTTAGCTTTGTAAAAGAGAATATACAAAACACTAGAGCAGTAAATGATGTCTTAGAAAATAGTGAGGGCATGTTATATACGCTTTAATGATTTTTAAAAGAATGTTCTATGTAAAATCAATTTTTTATCAAAACTATTTAGCCAAACATAGAGTATAAATAAAATAAATATGTTAGAATAACTACTTCATAAATTAAGGAGTAGCGGTGTTTAACAGTATGTCTATTAAATTAAAAATGGTTTTGATGTTAATTGTTCCAATTGTAGTTATATTAATTTTTTCAGGAATTGATGGCAACAAAAATTACAAAGAGGTAAAACTTCTAAAGCAGATAGAAGAGATGGTTACATTTAGCCAAAAGAGCAGCTCTCTTGTTCATAATCTTCAAAAAGAGCGTGGGGCTTCTGCTGGATTTATAGGCTCAAGAGGAGATAAGTTTTCTAAAGAACTTGATGCTATCCGAAAAGATACAGATGCAACATATGAGGAACTTAGTAAGTTTTACTCATCTATGAACCTAAATAGTTATGCATCCTCTTTACAGAATAAAATGTCAAAAGCTATGGGTAATCTGTCTAAGCTAAAAGAAACAAGAGATGGCGTCTCTTCTTTAAGTGTTGCAGTTGGTGTCCCTGTTGGTTACTACACAAATGTAAACAATGACTTCATCGCTTCAATCGAAGAGATAGCTAAAATGAGTACAAATGTGCAGATGAACAATTTAACAAACGCATTTGTAAACTTCTTAGCTTCAAAAGAGAGAGCAGGGCTTGAGAGAGCAGTTCTTTCATCAACGTTTTCAAGAGATAACTTTGCTGATGGTTTTTATGAAAAGTTCATAGGTCTTTTAAATGCGCAAGATATTTTTATGAATAAGTTTCTGTTTTTAGCTCCAGAAGAACTTAGTGCATTTTATACTCAAACTATGAGTGCTCCAGAGGTTAAAGAAGTAGATAAGATGCGTAAGATTGCACTAGCAAATCCTAATGGTGGTTTTGGCATTGATGCTACTTATTGGTTTAACACAATAACTTTTAAAATAGACCTTCTAAAAAAAGTTGAAGATAAAATGTCTCAACACCTTAGAGATAATATTACTAGCTTACAAAACAGTTCATTTAAGAGTATGGTTATTGGTCTTGTTTTAAGTATTCTTATTATTGCTTTTGTTGCAGGGTTTAGTTTTTATATATCAAGCAGACTAACTTCTAGAATTGAGCGTTTCAAGCAAGAGATAGATGATATAGTCTCTTCAAAAGATTTTTCAAAAAAGATAACAAGCTGTGCAACTGATGAGATAGGTTTTATACAACAATCAGCAAATCATCTAGCTAGTGTAGCAAACACAGCTATTGAAGAGGCTAGAATTAGCTTACAAAAAACACAAGAAAACTCAGCCCAGAGTGAGGAGCGCTTAGAAGCAAATAAACTAACACTCTCACTAACTGAACTCTTAAACGAGGGAGCTGTTTCAGGTGTTGGAAGCGTTCAAGATGGACTTGCTAATAATATGAACGCATTAGCAGAGATAAATGATAAGAATGCGCGTACTGAGGTTATCGTTGATGAAGTTAAAAACTCAACAGATGAGATGATTGGCTCGTTAAATAATATCTCTCAAAAAATGTACAGCTCTAAAGAAAATGCAGATCAGTTAAACAACAGCGTTGTTGAGATTTCAAATGTTATAGCACTTATTAAAGATATAAGTGATCAAACTAACCTTTTAGCTCTTAATGCTGCCATAGAAGCTGCTCGCGCTGGTGAGCATGGACGTGGATTTGCAGTTGTTGCAGATGAAGTTCGTAAATTAGCAGAGAGAACTCAAAGAGCTACAAATGAAGTAGAGTTAAATATAAATCTACTCAAACAAAATAGCTCTTCAATGCAAGAGTTCTCGGAGCAGATGAATGTAGAAGTTTCTACATCTTTAGAAAAACTTGATCTCTTTAATGATAGTCTGCATGATTTGGTTGATGGTGCAAAAGATATTCAACTAGCAAACAGAAAAATATCAAATGAACTCTTTATCACGCTTGCAAAACTTGATCATATAGCATTTAAGTTAAGCGGATATAGTGCGGTCTTTAAGGATGATCATAACTTTAAATTCTCCGACCATACTAGTTGCCGTTTTGGAAAGTGGTATCTTGCTGCTGGAAAAGAGACATTTGAAAAGACGACTTCATACCCTAAAGTAGACCCAATCCATAAAGTTGTTCATGATAGAGTAAGAGCAATCCCTGAGTATATTCAAGATGGAACTTTGAAAAATGCTACAAAAATTCTTTCATCATTCACTGAAGCAGAAAAATCTTCAAAAGATTTATTTGTTGTTCTTGATGATATGGCAAAAGAGATAAAATAAGAGGAATGATTTTTTAAAAGCCCATGATATGGGCTTTTGTGTACTACTCAGTTACTTCAACAGTTACTGGAGTACCTTCCCAAACACCGTGTTTAGTACAGTATCCGTGAGCAACAAGGTTTAGTTTTTTACCAGTTGGGATGATAGTAAAAGTTGTAGTATTGTGTGCTTTAACATTTCCAAGAGTTCCAGGAACATAAGTAGCTTGTGCTAACTTAGTCTCACCGTTGAAAAGAGTTACAGATTCGATATAGTGATCAAAATCATCTGGATGCGTATATTCGTTACCCATCTTAATAGTTACTTCAAATGGCTCACCTGCTTTTGCAGTATTAGCACAGTGAATAAATGGAGAGTGACGGTCAATTAGGTCTTTTTTTGCTTCTCTTTCTACAGTATCGATATCAACATATTTGTTAATCTTTGGCATATTAATTCCTTTAATTTTAAATTACGGTGGCATTGTAACTCTAAGTTGATTACAATAAGCAAAATGTTTCATATTAATTAAAATCTCTTACAACTCTTCAATAATCGCTCTTAAAGCAAAATATTGATAAAATCGCACCTTAATGTAATTAAATAAAAGAGCTAAAAATGTTAAAAACTTTATTAATAGAGATAGGCGTAGAAGAGTTACCAGCAGTTCCACTTTTAAGAGAGCTAAAAAATATTGAAAAAAAGTATGCTGATATTTTACAGAAGTACTCTCTTTTAGGAGAGTTTGAGTTTTACTACACACCAAGAAGGCTTGTTCTTTGGCATAGAGAGTTTAAAAGTATGCAAGATGAGAGCGTGGAGGAGTTTTTTGGAGCACCTCTTAGCGTGGCTTACAAAGATGGAGTTGCAACTCCTGCGGCTCTTGGTTTTGCTAAGAAGTGCGGTGTTGATATAAGCGAGATAACAAAAACCATCAAAGATAACAAAGAAGTCCTTTACTACAAGAAAAACCTAAAAGCAGAAGAATCATCTCTACTACTACCAACTATCATCAAAGAGTGGATAAGCTCTTTAGAGTTTGGAAAGTCTATGAGATGGGGAAATCTGAGCGAGAGCTTTATCAGACCAATTCGTTGGGTAAACGTACAACTAAATGATGAACTTGTAGATATGGAGATATTTGGAGTTAAATCTGCAAAAAAAACTTTTGTACATCGTATCAGTAACTTTGATGCTATAAAGATAAGTGGTGCCAAAGAGTATTTTGAAGTTTTAAAGAGTGGTGGCGTAACACTTTTTGCCCCAGAGAGAGAAAAAAAGATACTCCAAGATTTTGCTTCAATTGAGCAAGCAAACGGCGTTAAGATAGAAGTAGATAAAGATTTACTCTTTGAAGTTGTAGCTATCACAGAAAATCCTACTGCCATCATTGGCTCATTTGATGAGGAGTTTTTAAAGCTTCCTCCTGAAGTTATCATCACATCAATGAAAGAACACCAGAGATATTTTCCAGTTTTTAAAGGTGGCAAACTCATAAATAGATTTGTTGTTGTCTCAAATGCTCTAACCGATGATTTCTCAAAAGTGATAGAGGGAAATGAGAGAGTATTGCGTCCTCGTCTCTCAGATGCACTTTTCTTTTATAATAATGACCTAAAAAATGGACTAAGTACAGCTGGGCTTGAGAAAGTTGTATTTATGAAAGGTCTTGGAAGTGTTGCTGATAAGATAGAGCGAGAGAGAAAAATCGCACACACTCTCTTTGATATCTATAAACCACAAAATGTATCTCTTGAAGCACTTGATCGCTCAATAACTCTTGCAAAAGCTGACTTGATGAGTGAGATGGTATATGAGTTTACGGAACTTCAGGGCTTGATGGGTTCATACTATGCAACTCTGCTTGGAGAGAGTAAAGATGTGGCAACAGCTATAAAAGAGCAGTATCTTCCAGATGGCGAAGATAGCGCACTTCCATCAAACAAGATGAGCGCAATTGTAGCTATGAGTTTAAAGCTAGATACTCTTTTAGGGCTCTTTAGCATAAACCAGATACCAACAGGCTCACGTGACCCATTTGCTCTTCGTCGCGCAGTAAACGGGCTTATTAGAGTTACTAAAGAGCATAACTTAGAGTTTGATATAGTTAAAACACTCTCACTTCTTAGTAAAAACTATGAGTCGTTTGATATGTCAAAACTCGAAGCATTTTTCTTAGAGAGAGTTAGACAGTACTTCAAAGTAAATCCTTCTATCGTTGAAGCTGTGTTACTCTCAGGCGAGAGAGAACTACTTAAAATATCTAAAAAAATAACTGCATTAGAGACGCTGATAAACAGCGAAGGATTTAGTGAGTACTTCTCAACTTTTAAAAGAGTTGCCAACATCACAAAAGATATAGATATGTCAAACATAAAAGCCATCGATGAGAAGCTTTTTGAAAACAGTGCAGAAGTGGCTCTCTTTAAGAGATACAACGAAGTTTGCGCTATCTCATACAACTCTTATGAAGAGGAGCTTGACGCTCTATTTAGCCTAAAGAGCGAGCTTGACATTTTCTTTAATGATGTAATGGTAAATGCAGAAGACGCAGCAATAAGAGATAACAGAAAAGCTCTAATAGCTTCTATCTACAAGAGTATATTAAAGATTGCAGATATAAAAGAGATAGCTCTGTAGCTATCTCAAGAACTCTTTATAATTGAAGGCGGAAATGTTGAGAACGCTTTTTTAAATGAGTTTGCACGAACATCTTTAAACTTTCCAGTTGCTATTGCTGGGAGGAAATATCCACCCTCAGCACTCTCTTGTGCATCATAGTTATTATCATGCATAAATGCTACTGTTTTGCCAAGTTTTGAGGCTTGCGCAGATAAGTTTCTTACATAGTTGATGATATGTTTATGGTGTCTATCAAACTTGTTTCCAGAAGCAAAAAAGACAAATTTTCCACTTAGGCGTATGTTTAAATAATCTTGATAGTTTAACTCTTTATCATATCTTGTAAGCTGATCACTCGCATATTTATCCAAGTCAGCGTCAAATTCTTCAAGAACTGCTGTTGGCTCGATATTTGGTCTATTTAATCCAAAGAGATACTTTATCTCTATGAGCTTTCCTCTATATCCACCTTTGATAGCAGAAGAGAATAGATTGCAGTTGTTATCAAAGATTAATTCACAAAACCTTCCATCAAATGTGTACCCTTGAGATGCGAGTTTTGTGTTTGTGTTATATCCAATGGGTGCAATTGTAGGATTGTATAAAAAGATAGTTCCAATGACACTCTTACGCTTTATCTCAAGCATTTTTTCTAACTCTTCTATCGTTAAAACTTCATCTACTTCAGGTATATAGATATACTGTTCCACCAAATACTCTAATTCAAAATTTGTTGAAAATCTTCCAAATGCTTGCAATTTAAATCCTCTAATATTTATTGCGATTATACTATAATTCGCACACTTAAGGAGTTTGTATTGGATATAGGATTTTTATTAAAAAAAATAATTACGTTTTTTGTTGAGCCATTAGGCCTTATAATAACTCTTTTTTTTATAGGATTGTTGTTGTTATTTTTAAAGAAATATAGGCTCTCAAAGCTATCTCTTGGGGCATCTTTTATATTTTTATCTCTTTTTTCATATGAACCGTTCTCAAACGCTTTAGTTAAAAACCTAGAAGATCAATATCCAAAATATGCCTATAATGCAGATATAAAATATATACATGTTCTTGGAAGCGGACACAATACGGATGAGTCTCAACCAATCTCATCAAATATAGGTGATGCTGGGATTAAAAGAGTTTTAGAGGGGATACTTATACACAAAAATATCTCTGGTACAAAACTTATATTTACAGGGTATGAGGGTGATACAAACACATCAAATGCACAGATGAATGCAAATCTAGCAATGGCGCTTGGTGTAAATAAAGATGACATTATCATAGGTAAAGAGCCAAAAGATACGATGGAAGAGGCTTATTTCACAAAAAACATAGTAGGTGAGGACACTTTTGTACTTGTAACTTCAGCGACTCATATGCCACGCTCAATGGAGCTTTTTAAATCACTTGGACTAAATCCAATCGCTGCTCCGAGTGCTTTTTATAAAAAAGAGTTTGATGGTTATATGAAAGTACCAAATGTTTATTCACTGCAAAACTCTCAAATGGCTATGCATGAATATATAGGCATATTATGGAACAAGCTTAGAAAATAAGCCGCTGCACTTTAAACGTAAGCAGACTCTTTTAGGTATCTGTTTACGGTAAGTTTTGAAAACTTATCAAGGTATTGCCAAAAATCATTTTTAATCTCTTCATCTATTTCTAAGCCTTGAAGAACTTCTCTAAAAGTACCAAGCCACTCATCTCTTGATTTTTCATATATAGAGAAATTTTTATGAATCTCTATCATGTATTCATTTAAATCTTTTTGTTTCATCTCTTCATCATAGATAGAGGGTCCGCCACAGATTTGGATAAAGAATTTTGTGTTTTTTTTCTTTACCTCTTCAAACTCATCTGGGTCTTGTGGAAAAAAGTGTGCAATATCGCTGTCATATATTTTGTCATAAAAATCATATAGTAATTTTTGCATACCATCATATCCAAGTACTTTATATAGATCAGTAGATGGATTTTTAAACTCAACTTTTCCATTTTTACAAGCTCTTGTTATCTCATAATTCATATTTTGTCCGACCTTTTAAAATTCTCAAAATATTAGCAAAAGAAGATTAATATTTAATTTTACTCAGATACAGCCCATTGCTCTTTGCAGGCTTTATTTTATGCTTTACTCTACACTCAAGTTGATCTAAAATCTCATCTTTATTTAGGCTAAGAAGAGCACCAACCATAAGCCTTATTTGAGTTCTTAAAAAGCCATTTGCTTCAAAGTTTAGTACTATAAAATCTTTATGTTTATATGCAAAAGCCCTATATATAACTCTTGTAGTACTTTTTATATCACTTCCACTCTTCATAAAAAATTTAAAATCAAATGTTCCATAAAAAAGTTTTATCTTTTTTTGAACTTCAAACAAGTCTATTTCATCTATAAATGTAATAAAATCATCTTCAAAAGGGTTGCTTTTACCGACCTTAATAATGTATCTGTAAACTCTTTTTTTAGCACTATATCTTGCGTGAAAAGTATCATCTACGACTTTGATTTTTTTGATTAATATAGAAGTTGGAAGCACTTTTTGCAGAGCATGCTCGAGTTTTGTTATATCACTCCAATATTGTGGCACGTCAATATGGCAAACTTGCCCTGTTGCATGAACACCTCTATCTGTTCTGCCACTTGCTACTATCTTTGTTTGGATATTTATCTTCTTTAGAGCTAAGTCTAGCGCACCTAAGACTGTATTTTTAGACTCTTTTTGCGATTGAGAGCCTAAGAAATTTGTACCATTATAGGCTATGATTAGGGCACATCTCATCTAAAATTTAGCTACTATAATCTTTTTATAGAGTATGTATGTAGCTCCAAGCCATCCAAAGATTAAAACAGGAAGTGCATATGAAGAAAAGACTAGTTGTAGAGCTACTGCTAGTGTATAGTAGATAATTATTCCCATAAACATAAATAAGTAAATCTTACCTTTTTGATGCCTTGTATGAACTATCCCAATTGTTGCTGCTAAAAATATACTCAAAATTGGAAAAAGACTAAAGAGTATATTTGAGATTAGCATCTTTTTTTTCTTTTCTGAGGGAGCCTTTGGTAGCCAATACTCCATAGGTGTTTCATACTTATCTAAATCTGTTTTCATAGTGTCGTTGATATACATAATCTCAAAATCTATCTGCGTAAACTTTTTATCAGAATAACTATATCCCTCGCCAGAGGTTAACTTTAGTCTCAAAATTCCTGAATCATTTATAATCTCGGCATCTTTTGCTCTAATGAGTACCTCTTCATTTTGTTTTTTGTTAAATAAAACAACATCTGAATATGTCTCATCTAAATTATCTTTGCCTAGATATAAGAGCCACTCGCCAAATTTATGTCCAAACTCCGAGGCTGAGAGGTTAAACTTTGCTTCACTTTTTTTGTAAGATATAAAGTTGCTAGATAAAACTTTTGCATGTGGAAATAGTATAAAGAAGTTAACAAGAAGAATTATAGATAGAAATATCGCTGGTTTTAAAAGTATTTGTAGTATAAGTTTTGGTCTAATACCAAGTGCAAAAAGTACAATAATTTCATTGTCGTTTGAGAGCTTAAAGAGAGCTAACGTTATAGCCACAAAAAAAGAGAGTGGAAGAGTGTAAAAGAGTAACTCTGGTAACATAAAGAAAAAGAGCTTTGCCATCTCAAAAATACTAAGTTGAATAACTGCTGTGTATGTAGCTAGCTTTATAAGAAATACAATCGAGGCAATTGAGAAGAGCGGTAAGAAGATAGATAAAAACAGAATTGAAATAGAGTCTCTGATATAGTTTTGGATAGTTTTCATCAGTAATTAGCCTCAATATAGCTCATAATTGCACTATCATAAATATATACTATAAAAGTGGCAGCTGCTAAAAAAGGCACAAAAGGAACTCTTTGCTCCTCTCTTGTGCCTCTTGCAACAAAGAGCATAACAGGAAGAGCAAGTAGAGCTGAGAGAAAGATTGCTACAAGCGTTAGTTTTACCCCAAGCAATGCGCCCATAGTAGCTGCTACCATGATGTCGCCTTCTCCCATAGCCTCTATAAAAGGGTAGGTATGGTAGTTTTTAGTCCATGAAGTTATAGTTTTTTTTGCTTCTCTATGAGCAGAAGATGTCAAAATATATGAGAGCGCAAATCTAAGAAGAGTAAATCCTCCAGCAAATAGTAGAGCATTTTGAAAGTTTAACATCACTCCTGATAAGCTCCAAGCACCAAGTATTGCAAAGAGCAGGGCCAAGAGGTTTAGAGAATCTGGAACCATTTTATATCTAAAGTCTATCATTGAGAGCCCAAGAAGAGTTAAAAAACTACATGCTATAAAAAGTGCAGGGAGATTAAAGCCCATCTTTGCAGCCAAACTAAGAACTATTACACCACTTAAGAGCTCTATAATTGGGTACTGAGCAGATATACTGGATTTGCAAAAAGCGCATTTTCCTCTTAAGAGAATCCATGAAAAAAGAGGGATATTATGCCAAGGTTTTAGGCTGTTTTTGCATTTAAGACAGTGAGAGTTTACAAATACAACACTCTCATCTTTAGGGAGTCTTAAAATTACAACATTTAAAAATGAGCCAAATAAAAGGCCTAAAATAAAGGCAATTGTTAACTCCATTATTTTAATCCTCCGAATTTTCTCTCAATTTTTGTAAAGTTATTTAACATTTTTTCTAGCTCTTTTACACTAAAATCAGGCCACAGCGTGTCTGTAAAAAATAGCTCTGCATAAGCACTCTGCCAAAGCAAAAAGTTTGAGAGTCTATGATCCCCGCCTGTTCTAATTAGTAAATCAACGCTATCTTTACAATCAAGCGCATTATATAGCATTGCTTCTGTAATATCCTCATCCGCTTTTTTTATCTTATTTATTGCTCTTAACATCTCATCATGCGCGCCATAATTTAGCGCAAGAGACTGAATCAGTCCATCACAATGTGCACTTTTTTCTGCTACATCTTTTATGGTTTTTTGCAAAGATGAGGAAAAAGCTCTGATATCGCCAATAGGTTCAAACCTGATGTTATTTTTTAGATAATTCTCAAGTTCGCTCTTTAAATATTTTTCCAAAAGTTTCATCAAAAACTCTACTTCAACTTTAGGTCTCTTCCAGTTTTCTGTAGAAAAAGCGTATAGAGTGAGTCTTTGCACCTCTTTGTGAGCAGCGCAATACTCAGTGATGCTTCTTACAACTTTTGCACCAGCTTCGTGCCCTTTAACTCTTTTCTCACCTCTAAGTTCAGCCCAGCGCCCGTTACCATCCATGATGATGGCTATATGTGTTGCTCTATTCATATACTTTTAGCGTGTTCTAAAATCTCAAAAGCAACACTTAATTTATCAGATAGAGCTATCTTCTCATGCTTATCTTTTGATAAGAAATCTATTTTATTTGTATCTTCTCCAAAGCTAGAAGAGTCTTTTAACACATTTAAACATACTGCGTCAAGACCCTTGTTTTGCAACATTTTTAGAGCATTTTGCAGAGCACTCTCTTCATCCATCTCAGCTTTAAAACCAATGGTCGTAAGACCTTCTTTATCTATAGAGCTTAAAATATCCACATTTTCTTTTAATTTTAAATCCCACTCGCTACCAATAGACTCTTTTTTTAGTTTTCCGCTTTGAGCATAACTAACTACATAGTCACTAACGGCTGCTGCCATGAAAAGATATGGTTTTTTTTGTATAAGATGAATTGCCTCATCTCTCATAAGAGTAGCTTTAGATAGTTTTCCTTTTTTTGCAACTCTAATAGAGTCATTTAGGTACTCAGACATTTCACAAGAGCTCTCTACTTTGATTGTATATAAATCAAGTGGTAGTTCAGGCTCAAACTTTGTAGAGATAAGATTTACATCCGCACCCTTGCAGTATAGCGCAGTGGCTAGTGCTGAAGCCATTTTTCCACTTGAGAAATTTGAGAGATACCGTACATCGTCAATCTTCTCAATAGTTCCTCCACCTGTTACTATAACTCTTCTATCCATCCAAAACTCATCTCTCAAAAGTGCTTTTGCACAGTGCCAAAATATCTCCATCGGCTCAGCCATAGCACCATCGCCGACTGTTTTACATGCAAGTTCTTTAGTCTGAGTATCGATTATCTCATAGTTTGCGATTGCTAACATTTTTAGATTTGCTTTTGTGATTGGGTTGTTTATCATGTTTGTATTTGCAGATGGTGCAATTATTTTTAGGTTTGGATATGCTAGGGCAGATTCTAGGAGGATATTATCCGCTATTGCATTTGCAAGTTTTGCAATTGTGTTTGCAGTTGCTGGAGCTATAACAAAAAGATCTGCCCACTGAGTGGCTTTTATATGGTTATGATCATTTGCCCAAGACTCATTTGTATCATCTAAAACCATGTTTGAACTAAGCGCTTCAAAGCTAAGAGGTGCTATAAACTTTTTAGAAGCCTCGCTCATTATCACTTTAACTTCTGCTCCAGCCTTATTTAGGAGTCTGACAAGTTCAAGTGACTTATAAAGAGCAATTGAACCAGTTACACCTAAGAGTATCTTTTTTCCTTGTAATAAATCCGCTGAAACAACCATCTATAACCTTTTTTTTGATAACATAAAGACGTATTTTAGCAGGAAAAATCTTATTCTTTTATTTTTAATTTTTTAACTATATAATCTCTTATATTGATAAAAATCAATTAATTAAAGGCTTTGTGTGTTAGAATTTCAACTTATAATAATTAAAAGGAAAATTTATATGAAAAAGATTTTGTTGTTTGTTATCGCTCTATCATCACTGTTGTTTGCTCAAAGTGATACGGAGACGTGCAAGAAGTGTCATCCAGATATAGTAAACGAATTTGAAGGTTCGATGCATAGAAATGCAACTTATTATGATGATGAGATTCATAAAGCTGTATGGGATATAAGCCCCTCTAAAGCAAAGGGCGAATATAGCTGCGCTGAGTGTCATGCTCCAAATGCAAAAGATGAAAAAGAGATAGCACAAGGTATAACTTGTGTAAGTTGCCACACTATAAAAGATGTAGAACAACACGTAGGTGCTAACAAAAATGTATATTCAGAAGATAAAAAAACTTTCTTCTCAGCTGAGGCGGGAAGAGAAGGTGAAAAAGTTATCTACAAGCAAGAGAGTTCTATGTTTGGTATGAATAAAACTACTACAGGCTCTCCATATCATGATATAGATTATACAAATGAGAAGTATTATAATGGCCAAATGTGTATGGGTTGTCACTCTCATAGAGAAAATTCAAGTGAATTTATGATTTGTGAAACAGGAGAAGCTGGGGCACAAAACAAAGAAGAAAATTGTATAACATGTCATATGCCAAAAGTTGAAGGAACTGCTACAACGATTAGACATAGCGAGAAGCATGCATATCATGGTTTTGCAGGTGCTCATAAAAAGCCAGAGATGCTATCACAGTATGTTGATTTAGAGTTTAGTAAAAATAGTAATGGTTTTGATGTAATGGTTACAAACAAAGCACCACACAACCTAATGTTACACCCTCTAAGAGTTGCACAGCTAAGAGTAAAGATAATAAGTCAAAAAGAGAGTAAATCTCTAGAGACATATACATTTATAAAAGTTATTGGTAATGAGGGTGGCCCATCAATGCCATGGGTTGCAAATCAAGTACTAGTTGATAGTATGTTAAAGGCTAATGAGAGAAGAGTTGTTGCTTATAATGATGTTATAAAAAAAGGTGATAAAGTTGAAGTAGAGCTTGGATACTATCTTGTAAATCCAAAAGCGCTTAAAAAGTTAAATCTTGAGGGAAGCAAAAAAGCTCAGAGTTTTACTACTCTTAAGCAAAAAAGCTTTATAGTAGAGTAGCCTTAGGCTACTCTGCATCCTCTTCGTATCTAACTAGTTTCCCAACATCTTCATCTTTATAAATACTATGAGTTGCATCACAAAAAGGGAAGTTTTTACTTGATTTGCACATGCAAATAAGATATTGCTTGGTTTTTTCAACAGTCACTTTCTTTGGTAGACAACTGCTACCTTTATGTTTTCCATCACAAAACACTCCACCTTCGCTCTTTCCACATGTACAAATGTAGTATGGAATCCAAGCATCTAATGTAACACCTTTTGGTTTATTGTTAAAAACAATCGCATCTTTACACATAAAAAACTCCTTTATTTTATCAGCTAAGAGACATTATATTTAATGATTTTTAAAACACCCCTTATGCTATACTTCTACATCTTAAATTAGGATTTTAAAATGATAAAAGCTCTGTTAATTCCACTTTTTTTTCTGTTTTTTTCAGGATGTGTAGATAAGAAAAACGTTATCTTTATCGATAATATGGGTCTTTGTAGTAAGAGTGTGGCAACTCTTTATATAAACAGCGTTGAGATGCAAAATAATTCTCAAACTTTTAACGTAACTAAAGATGAAGTAACTCTTTCTCTTATTAATGCTCTAAAAGAGACAAATTGTTTTGTTGTATCTACATCAAAGATAGATAGTGTGCACTCTTTAGAGTCTAAAAGTGATTATTTACTAGATGCAAAAGTAAGCCTCTCACAAGACAAGCAGGTTATTGAGGAGAACTTCTTTAAAAAGGTTGAAAAAGAGAAAATTATTATGCTTATTTCACTCTTAGCACATAACCAAACAACCACAGTTTCTGCAAATACAAAAAGTGAACTTACAATAGATAAGTCAAAAATATTAGGTTTTAAAACAGAAGCTGATACGGTAGGGGACAAAAGTACGTTACTTAAAAATGCTACAAAAAAAGTCTCAATCGCTCTTAATGACGGTTTTATAAAGATAAGATAAAACTCTATAAAAAGGATGCTAACTTAGCGTCCTTTTTTTATTTCTTCGCAAAAAACTTATAGTAAAAATCTTTTATCACTCTAAGTTTAGAACTACTTACAGCTAACTCTCCACTATATATAGTTCCACTTCTAACAGTTGTTCCAGCGGCTACCATAACGTTATCTTCTAGTGTTAGAGGCGCGATAAGTTGTGAATCACTTCCTACAAATACATTTTTACCTATAGTTGTTTTATATTTGTTAATTCCATCATAGTTACATGTAATAACCCCAGCACCTATGTTTGTGCCCTCATCAACAGTTGCATCGCCAATATAGCTTAAGTGGCCAGCCTTTACACCTTTAAGAGTAGATTTTTTAATCTCTACAAAATTTCCTACGTGAGTATCTTCTAAGTTTGAAGCTGGTCTTAAATGTGCTAAAGGCCCAACATCTGAGTTTTTGACTATGCTATCTTCTATGATTGAGTGCGCTTTTATGTGAGAGTTAATTATTTTAGACTCTCCAGTGATGCGGCAACCATTCTCAACTATACATTCACCCTCAAAAACAGCACCCTCTTCAATGTAAATTGTTGAAGGGAGTTGCATAATTACGCCAGACTCCATTAGAGAGTTTTTGATTTTTTCTTGCATAATAATTTCTGCATCGCTAAGATCTTTTTTTGAATTTACGCCTTTAAACTCCTCCTCATCTACTAAAAGCGGAGTGATTTTTATACCATCATTTCTTGCCATAGAAATTACATCTGTTAGATAGTACTCTTCTTGGGCATTGTTGTTTTGTAAAAGAGGGATGTATTTTTCAATGATTTTTTTAGAAAATGCGTATATTCCAGCATTTACACTCTGCACTTTCAACTCTTCAAGCGTGGCATCTTTTTGCTCTACGATTCTTTTTACTTGGCCATCTTCTATGATAACACGTCCATATCCACTTGGATTTTCTAGCTCAAAGATAGACATAACAATATCACTTTGTATTTCAAAAAATTTATCAAGAGAGTTTTTTTGTAAAAGTGGCATATCCCCATTTAGAACTAGTACTCTCTCATTTTTTATATTTACATTCTTCATAGCTCCGCCAGTTCCAGGGAAGTTTAGGGCGTCTTGTATCACAAAATTTATATCATTAAAATAGCGGCTCATAGAGGCTATAACAGCGTCTTTTTGGTGTGCTACTACTACGCTAACATCATCACTTATTTCTCTTGAAGTTTTTATAATGTAATAAAGCATCTCTTTGCCACAAATAGAGTGTAAAACTTTAGCTTTGGGGGATTTCATGCGGCTGCCTTTTCCCGCAGCTAGTATTACTATACTTATTTTATTTTTATTCATATATGCTCTTTTTTTAAATTAATAAAATTATATCCTCTGGCGCTTATATTAGAAATTAAAATATGAAAAACATCCTTTTAATGTGGAGCCTAATATATTTTGTGGTATTATAAGCTCAATATTTTGTCATAAGGTATTTGAATGGATTTAGGTACAGTTGTAGGTATTGTTTTAATTATCGCCCTTCTTTTGGGTGCTATGGCAATGGGTGTTGGTATTGGTCCATATGTAGATATACCCTCAGTTTTAATAGTTGTTGGCGGAAGTATCAGCGCATTGATGATATCGTTCAAGCCTTCGCAGATGAAATCATTTTTTAAAATTTTCATGGTAGCTATTAAACCACCTCAAGAAGATAAACTAGAACTGATTAAAAAACTTGTACAGCTTGCAACTAAAGCTAGAAAAGATGGTATTTTAGCTCTTGAGAGTGAAGTTAATGATGAGCGCAACGCTTTTTTAAAAAAAGGGCTCTCTATGGCAATTGATGGGAATGAACCAGACAATATCAGAGAGCTTCTAGAGATTGAGATGGAGCAGACAAGTACCAGACATAAAGTAAATGGTTCAATCTTTTCACAATGGGCTGGAATTGCAGGCGCCATGGGTATGATTGGAACGCTACTTGGTCTTGTTGCGATGCTTTTAAATATGGCTGACCCTTCAGCAATTGGTCCATCAATGGCGGTTGCCCTACTTACCACGATGTATGGTGCTATTATTGGAAACGTTTTAGGAAGTCCTATTGCAAATATTTTAGGTATTAGAAACGATGAAGAGTCTTTGGTTAAAGAGATGATTTTAACAGGAATTATGTCTATTCAATCAGGTGATGCACCAAGAGCTTTAGAAGCAAAACTCTTAAGCTATTTAGCTCCAAATGAGCGAGTGAGTCAATTTAACTAATGAGAAAGAAAAACAATTGTCCTGAATGCAAGACTTGTATGCCAGATTGGTTAGCAGCATTTGGCGATTTGATGTCTTTACTGTTATGTTTTTTTGTTCTTCTTTTATCTATGTCTAGTATGGATGCAAAAAAAGTATCTGAAGCTATTGGTTCACTATCTGGTGCCATGAGCGTTTTAGAAGGCGGTATAAAAACTGAAATTTCCAAAAGACGTATCCAAGAATCAACACCAATAGAATCAGCTGATGAAACCTCTGATCAGGTAAATAGAATCTCAGCAGCTTTAAAAGAGATGAAAGAGATGAGTGAGATGGACTCAAAAGGAAGCGGAGGCGGGCCTTCTGTATCTCTAGAAGAGGCTCAAGATGGCTTTGTTATAGAACTTCCAGCCTCTCTTCTTTTTAAACAAGGTAGTGCAGTTATACAAAATGAAGATTCACTTCTGTTTTTAAAAAGAATAGCTCTTATAATTGGTGAATTGCCAAATGAGACAACAGTAAGTGTATGTGGGCATACAGATGATCAAGGGCCTGGTGCAAAGAGCCCATATAAAGATAACTGGGAGCTCTCATCAGCAAGGGCTATATCTGTTTTACAAGAGTTACTGCTTGATGGAGTAGATCCAAAGCGTATTAGTGCTTCTGGGTATGGGGAATTTTCTCCAAAAGCTACAAATGCTACAGAAAGAGGAAGAGAACAAAACCGTAGAGTTGAACTTCGTTTTTATGGCGCAAAAGCTTCTGATAAATCAAATGTACAACAGAGCGTTTTGGATAAAGCAGCAGCTAAATAATGTTTAGAATTTTTCTCTCTCTTTTAACGCTAGGGTTAGTTTCTCTTTTTGGTGCAGATAATGTTGTTATTCCTACTATGAATTTTGAGCTCTCAGCACCTAATACACCAGAACAGCTAGTCAGCTCACTAAACGTTCTTGTTCTTCTAACTCTTCTTTTTTTAGCACCAAGCATGGTGCTTGTTATGACAACATTTACAAGATTTGTTATCGTGTTTGGCTTCTTGCGTCAAGCTTTAGGTACACAACAAGTCCCTCCTACGCAGCTCTTAGTTATGCTAGCTATGATTTTGACGTTTTTTGTAATGGAACCTGTTGGTACAAAAGCGTATGAAGATGGTATACAGCCATATATGCAAGAGAAGATAGGATATGAAGAAGCATTTGATAAAACTGCACTTCCATTTAAAAACTTTATGATTAGAAATACAAGAGAGAAAGATTTAGCACTTTTCTTTAGAATAAGAAAGATGCAAAATCCTACAACGATTGCTGAAGTTCCTCTTTCTATCATCATTCCAGCTTTTGTTATAAGTGAGTTAAAAACGGCTTTTGAGATAGGATTTTTACTATTTTTACCATTTTTAGTAATTGATATGGTTGTGGCATCCATTCTAATGTCTATGGGTATGATGATGTTGCCACCAGTTATGATAGCGTTGCCCTTTAAGATACTCATTTTTATCCTTATAGATGGATGGAATCTACTCATTGGCAACCTTATAGCCTCAATTAAATAGATAAAGTTGATAGATGAATTGTAAATATTTTGGAATATGTGGTGCATGTATAGTATATGAAGGCGGATATGAAGCTGGGCTCTTGCAAAAAGTAGAGTTAAACAGAGAACTCTTTACGCCTTTTTATACTGATGAAATTTCTCTCTTTAAATCTCCTAGTAGCCACTATCGCTCAAGAAGTGAGTTTAAAATCTGGCATGAAGGAGAAGAGAGCATCCATTATGCCATGAATAGAGCAGATAAAAATGGTGTACTCTTGATAGGTGAGTGTCCGCAAGTTAGTAGTGCTATTTTTACTCTTATGCCAAAGCTATTAAAGGCCATAAAGCGCGAGAAAATAGATTTTAAGCTCTTTGGTGCAGACTTTTTAAGCTCAAGCAGTGGCGAAATAGTAGTCTCTTTGCTTTATCATAGAACACTAGATTCGACTTGGAAAGAGACTACAGAAAAGATTGCTGATGAGCTTGGCATATATATTATTGGGCGAAGTAGAGGCCAAAAAGTCATTATCAAACAAGATTATGTAACTGAAATCTTACATGTAAATGGGGATGAATTTAGATTTAACTATATAGAAAATAGCTTTACACAACCAAATTCTCAAGTCAATGAGCAGATGATTGGATGGGCACTCAAAAGCCTACAAAACACAGATGCTGATTTACTAGAGTTATATTGCGGTGCTGGAAATTTCACAATACCTTTTGCTAAAAAATTTAGAAAAGTTCTAGCAACAGAGATCTCAAAATCATCAATAAACGCAGCAAAAACAAATATGCTCTTAAACAGTGTGGATAATATTGCGTTTGTACGCATGGCAGTTGAAGAGTTTGTAGAAGCCCTTGATGGCGTTAGAGTATTTAATAGAATGAAAGATATAGATATAAACTCTTATGAGATTAAGAGTATTTTTGTAGATCCACCAAGAAGTGGAATGGATGAGGCTACATGTAGATTTGCTTCAAGGTATGAAAATATAATATATATCTCATGTAACCCTCAAACGCTAGCAAGAGATTTAGAGCTACTTACAAAGACACATAAAGTCATAGATATGGCTCTTTTTGACCAATTTCCATATACACATCACGCTGAAATGGGTGTAAAACTTATTAAAAAAATAG
>NZ_JAQVKA010000020.1 GCF_028694895.1 Sulfurimonas sp.
GCAGTTTTGAGACACTTGGGAGTGAACAGTTTAAACCCATAAACGGTGCAAATCCTCATATTGGTCAAGTTGATATTTTAGAGAAAGTAGAAGAGTATAAGTCGAGATGATTTGCTCAGATGAGTTGATAAAAGAGGCTATAAAGGTTTTAAAAGAGACTCATCCTTATGAAGAAGTAGCATACGAAGTTTTTAGGATGGAAGTGTTTTAAACTCATTTATTGGTTACGCTCATATAAAATAATTTTCTTTTTCTTTTTTGTTACAATAATCTTTTTTACCCAAGGTTGTATCCATGAAAAACAGTGTTATATCTATTCAAGCTGGCAAAGTGAAATCTTATGGCGATAAAGAGAGTAGTGAATTTTTAGACAAATATTGGCAGAGTGCTTTTTTTAAAGAGATAGAAAATTCTAAGATTTATGTTAGTAAAAATGGTCTTGCTGGAGATGAAGTAGCAGACAAAGTTCATCATGGCGGATTAGAAAAAGCAGTTTTTGCGAACAGTTATGAGAACTATAAAGAGTGGGCGGAGTTTTTAGGTGTTGAATCACTTCCCTTTGGCGCACTTGGAGAAAACCTTACTATCACTGGGCTTCATGAGAGTAGCGTATATCTGGGAGATATCCATAAGATAGGCACAACACTTTTACAAGTCTCTCAACCAAGAAAACCTTGTTATAAAATTGCTAAGAGATGGGGTAACAAAAAATTTACAAATGAGATTTATATAACTGGACTTACCGGATGGTATTATAGAGTGCTAAAAGAAGGAGAGATAATCTCTGGCGATGAAGTCATAGTAAAAGGGAGTGATGAGAGCAGAGTCTCTATCTTAGAAGCAAATATGGCATTTGCAAACCCTATAAAATATAGAGATATTTTAGAGAAGATTCTCTCAATTGACTCAATAGCCCCTAGTTATAGAAGCAGTATAAAGATGAGAATTTTAGGGGAGTTTAGACTCGAGTATATGAGAGTAGATTAAACTCTCTCAATTACTCGTTTAAATGTGTTGAAGTAGTTATCTTGTAACTCTTCCATACTTATTGAAACATTGTTGATTTTAACCATATCTCCACCAACAGTTCCAAGTTTTTGGCACTGAAGTGCGCCAGCCATTGATTCAAAAGATGCAGAGTTTTCTTGTTTTACTTCGATAATTGCACGGCTCATGCTTTCTGCAAAAATATCTCTCTCATCATTTACAAGCATTCTAGCACTACATCCAAGTCCGCTCACAGCCGCCATTTTTGCTAGTGCGATAGCAACACCACCACTACTTGCGTCTTTTGCGCACTCTAAGAGACCTTTTTTATTTGCTTCAATTACTAAGTCCCAAAGAGCAAGCTCTTTTTCGTAGTCTATCTTTGGAAGAACACCAGCCACAACTCCACACATCTCTTTCATGTAGAGTGAGCCACCAAACTCAGAGTTTGACTCTCCTACTAGATAAAGAGTATTTCCCTCACCTTGAAAGCTTGACATCAAAACCTTGTTTTGGTCATCATTTACACCAACTGTTGCGATTGATGGAGTTGGAAATACAGATACACCATTTGTCTCATTATAAAGTGATACGTTTCCACCAATTACTGGTGTTGTAAGTTCTGTACAAGCCTCTTTAATCCCCAAGCACCCCTGAGCAAACTGCCACATAACTTCAGGATTTTCAGGATTACCGTAGTTTAGACAGTCAGTTATTGCCAAAGGTCTAGCTCCACTCATCGCAACGTTTCGCCCAGACTCAATTACAGCTGCCGCAGCACCACCTTTTGGGTCGATATAACAAAAACGAACATTACAATCAGCCGACATTGCAAGTGCTTTACCATTCTCTTTTACACGAATAACAGAAGCGTCAAGCATTCCACCCTTTTTGATAGTGTTAGTTTGAACCATTGAGTCATACTGCGTATAAATCCAACCCTTATCTACAACTTCCATAGATTTTGTAAGCCTCTCAAATGCCTCTTGATTTGGTACTTTTGCAAAGTCATCAATAGTAACAGAAGCGATTTTATCTAAGTAAGCAGGTCTGCTCATTGGACGATTAAGTACAGGCGCTTCTTCACTTACTGGGTTAACTGGCACCTCAGCAACTTTGTCTCCATGCCAAAAAAGCTCCATATTTCCAGTATTTGTTACTTCACCTATTACAGACACATCAAGATCCCACTTCTCAAATATCTTGATGATTTCTGCTTCACTTCCTTTTTTTGCACAAAGAAGCATTCTCTCTTGAGACTCACTAAGCATAAAGTCATAAGGAGTCATTCCCTCTTCACGAGCAGGAACACGGTCAAGATGCATAATCATACCGCTACCGCTACGTCCAGCCATCTCAAATGAACTTGAAGTAAGTCCAGCCGCACCCATATCTTGAATACCAACAACGTGGTCTGTTTTAAAGAGTTCTAAACAAGCCTCTAGTAGAAGTTTTTCAGTAAATGGGTCTCCAACTTGAACAGTTGGACGAAGAGATTTTGACTCCTCTGTAAAGCTATCACTACTCATAACAGCTCCACCTAGTCCATCACGTCCAGTTTTAGCACCAACATATATGACAGGATTGCCTATTCCATCGGCCCTTCCATAGAAAATCTCATCACTTTTTGCAAGTCCAAGAGTGAAAGCATTTACTAAAATATTTCCATTATAACACTCATCAAAACTTGTCTCTCCACCGATAGTTGGAACCCCCATACAGTTACCATATCCACCGATTCCAGCTACAACTCCACGAACCAAATAACGTTGATGTGCTGAAGTTTTGTTATCTTTTAAAACATCCCCAAATCTAAGGGCATTTAGACTTGCAACAGGGCGCGCACCCATTGTAAATACGTCACGCATAATTCCACCAACACCAGTTGCAGCACCTTGATATGGCTCAATAAAGCTAGGGTGATTATGTGATTCCATCTTAAATACAGCAGCATAACCGCCACCGATATCTATAACACCAGCATTTTCACCTGGGCCTTGAATAACCCATGGTGCTTTTGTAGGGAAGCCACTTAAGTGAACTTTTGAAGATTTATAACTACAGTGTTCACTCCACATTGCAGAAAAAATTCCGATTTCAACTAGATTTGGTTCACGACCTAAAATCTGTTTTATATGTGCGTAATCTTCGCTTGAAAGCTTATGTGAAGCTAGTACTTTTTCAATATCTTTTAGTTGTTGGCTCACGTGGAATCCTAAAAATTTAATTTTTTGGTTTTTAAAGTGGGATTATACCCAAAGTTAGTTTCTAAATTGATTTAATGGAAGGAAAAATCGGACTTTTTACGAATATTTTTTTTAATAGAGAAGATGTTTTTATAGTAAATTTCTAAGATTTCATACTCTTTTTTTACAAGAGGAAGTTGGATTTTAAACTCATCATTCACGCATTTTCCAAGCATAGCGCAAGCGAGTGGAGAGTGAACACTTATGAGAGCATTTTCTGGTTCTGATTCTAAAACTCCACAGATTGTGTAGAGCTCTTCTTCATCACTCTCTAAGTTTAAAATCCTAACACTACTTCCAAAGCTAACTTTTGTGTGTGAGAGCATTGAGGGGTCTATAATCTGAGCTTTTTGTATCATAGAGTTTAGATAAAAAAGTCTCTTATCTATGTGGCGGAGTTTCTCTTTTGCGGCTTGATAGTCAGCATTTTCACTTCTATCTCCCAAAGCTGCCGCTGTGAGTTTTTCTTCTGCAACTTTAGGTTTTTCTATCTCGAGCAAAAATTTAAACTCTTCTATTAAAAGGTCATACCCTTCTATGCTCATTGGCTCTTGCATCTTAACTCTTCTTAATTCTCAAATCCCATTATGTAATAGGTGTTTTTATTTTCCAATTTATCTACTTTTACTTTATATTTTTGGCTAAAATGTTTCACTTTTTCATGTGCTTCTTCTATTGCTTCTGGTGATGATGAGTCAATTTTTATCTTAAAATAATCGTTTGAGTTTGACATTGCAACATATGAGTCATCTACTTTTAAATGGTCATTAAGATCCATAATATGTTTTTGAATTTTTTCATATCCTACTGTGTTGGCTTGAATTCTTTGTAATTGATTTAATAATGCATCATTTGGTACATATCCGAGCTGTGTAAGCATCGCTTCTTTTTGCATATTGTTCTCCTTTTATTTTAAACTTTAAGAAAATAGTATCAATAAATTGTAAATATTCAGTGCTTTTTTATGAACATCTAAGTATCATAATTGTAAATTTTAAAACAGAGAATTAGATGAATGATGAGATACTCAAAAAAATAAAGCAGCTCCCTCCTCTTCCAGAGTCTGCAAGACAAATAGAAGCTGTTTATCAAGATCCTGATAGTACTTTTAGCGATATGGTAAAAATTCTAGAAAAAGATCCTCTCTTAACTGCAGATATTTTAAAAGCTGCAAACTCTCCACTTTATGGATTTAGTCGTGAGATAAATACTATAAATCAAGCAGTGGGCCTATTTGGAATGGGTACGGTTAGAGGGTTCGCACTAGCAAGTATCGTTAAAAAAAGCTTTGCTCTTGATTTATCTCCTTATGGGATTGATAGTGATATGTTCTCTACTTTATCTAAAAAACAACATGCACTTATTACCTCATGGTGCCTAAGAAAAGATACAAAGCTTTTAGGTATTCTCTCACCTGCAGCATTCTTAGTTGAGATAGGAAAAGTTCTAATTGCGCAACAAATTATGGCTGATAAGAGCCAAGAAAATTTTAAAAAAGCTCTAGCATCAAATGAGAGCGTTGAAGCAGCAGAGAGAGAAGTTGTTGGTGTTGATACCCCAGAAGTTAGTGCTACTATTTTTGAGCATTGGAGATTTGAAACAGGACTTGTTGAGACTATAAGAAACTGTCTAAATCCAGATAATGCAAAAAAAGATATAAAAAAAGCAGTGCAGATTTTACAAGTAGTTCGTAGTGCTGTAGAGATTAACGGCTCCATCACACAAGATAGTATAGATATGGCTAAAGAGCTTATACTCAAGTATAACCTTGACATGGAAAGTTTTGAAAAAGCTTTAGAAAATATCTGATACTCTTATGACAAAATCTCTTCTTATTAGGCTAACACATGGACTCGATGAGCAGGATATTGCTATAGATGAGCATCAACTTATTAACGATTTTTTAGCAAAAGAGTACATCACAAAAAATGGCACTCTTTATAAATTTAACTCAAAATATCGTGCTGGAACACTTGGACTAATCCAAAACGGAACTGCTTATCTAAATGTTATTGGCGAATATGTTCGAGACCTTTTTATTGATAATATCGAAGCTACAAAAGCAAAAGAGGGTGACCTTGTAATAGCGCAAAGATTGCTTGGAAAACGAGGCTCTCCAAGCGCAAAAATAGTTGAAGTTCTTGGACGCGCTCTAACATACAGCGTTGCATATATAATCACAAAAGATGCAAAAAAATCAATAGTTGATTTAAAAACAGACTTTCCAATTGGCATAGAGATATCTCAAAGTGAGTTAGATAGCTATGAAGATGGCGACGTTTTTAAAATCAATAATCAAGATTTTACTATTATGGAACACTTGGGAAATATTAAAGACCCATTAGTTGATGAGAAAATTGTTTTAGCACACTACAACAAACATGATGCCTTTGAACCAGAAGTGCTAGAGATTGCATCTTCATTTAAAGAGGTTGATGCCTCAAAACACCCATCAAGAGTAGATTTAAGAAAACTAGCTTTTTGCACGATAGATCCAGTTACTGCAAAAGATTTTGATGATGCTATTTATTATCATGAAGAAACTACTACTCTTTATGTTGCAATTGCTGATGTAAGCCACTATGTAGAGCCTTTTGGGGCTATTGACAATGAGGCTATTTATAGAAGTTTCTCTATCTATCTACCTCATCGCTCTATCCCGATGCTTCCTCGTGAGCTCAGCGAGACACTCTGTTCACTTCAACCTCATGTTGATAGATTATCTTATGTTTTTGAGATAAAACTTGATTTAAATACTCTAGAAGTGAGTAGTTCAAAAGTATATGAAGCTATCATTCACTCACAAAGAAGATTTAATTATGAAGAGATTGATGCTCTTTTTGAGGGCAACTTAGAGGCTAAGAACTCATCTGAGAAAGAGATATTTGAGTATATAAATAAACTTAGAGTTATTACGGATGCGCTTAGGGTTAAAAGACTAAAAGTAGGTTACAGTTTTCGCTCACATGAGCTTGAGATGTCTCTTGATGAAAATTCAAATATATTAAGCACAACCTATGCAGAAGAGACTCCATCTCATGGGCTTATTGAAGATTGTATGCTCTTAGCTAACAAAGAAGCTGCAAAGAGATTTACAAGAGGAATATTCCGTATCCACGAGCCTCCAAATCAGATGAAACTACAAAATCTTTATCAAGAGCTAGCTGGAATTGGAATGTTTATAAATATCAAAAAATCTATAAAAGAGACCATCACCGAGATACAAAAACAAGCAGAGGAGATGAACCTTGTCTCTGAAGTTGATACACTTATCATTCAGTCACAAATGCAAGCTAGATATGCACCTATAAATGCTGGGCACTTTGGGCTTGGGTTTGATGCGTACACTCACTTTACTTCACCGATTAGAAGATACTCTGACCTCATAGTTCACAGACTTCTAAAGGCTATCAACAACCACGATACAATGGAAGGCTCTTATGTTTTAAGAAACATAGAATCTCTATGTATGAGCGTAAGTGAGAAAGAGAGAGAAGCTTCAACGATAGAAGTTGAGTTTATGGCTAGAAAGTTTGCTCGGTGGGCAGCAGAAAATATAGATGGAGTATTTAACGCAAGGGTTACTTCAACTGATCCATATTTTAAAGCTGAGCTTCATGACACAATTTCTGGTGCTAGATTTTACATAACACAAAATCTAAACGCTGCTCTTTTTGATGATGTAAAGGTAAGAATAGACAAAGCAGATATCGCTAAAGCAAAAATCTATGCTTCAATCATTGAGATAATAGAAAAAGAGATTTAAGTTTGTACAAAAACGAACTCGATAAACATATAAAAAACAATTCACTCTCAAATAGCTTTATCCTCTTTGGTGAGAGCTCTTTTCTTGTGGATAGATACACAGAACTTCTTACACATGTAGAGGGTGCATCTGTTTTAAAGTTCTATCATGATGAGTATAACTTTAACTCTGCAAAAGCTCATCTCTCTCAAGCTTCACTATTTGGTGATCAAAACATTCTTATCATAAAAAGTGAGAAAAAAGTTCCAAAAAAAGAGCTGGATATTCTAATGGAGCAGTGCGAAAAAAGCTCTGATAATACCTTTGTTTATGCCTACTATGGAAGTGATTACACCTCTTATGCAAAACCATCAGCAAAAACTAAAACCATGTGCGTTAGATTTTTTCATCCAAATCACACTGAGGCAGTATCAAGTATCGCCCAGATTGCACATGAAAAAAATGTAAATATAGATACTCAAGCGATAAATCACTTATTAAATATACAAAACTCAGATATTGCCCTTGCATGTAATGAGATAGAAAAGCTTAGAGTTTATGATAGAGCAATCACAATCAAAGATATTGACGCGCTTATTTTTGGACTTGCTGAGATAAATATGGATGAGTTTATAAAGAAAGTTATCAATAAAAGAGATTTTAAGAGCGACCTGATGAGTCTTCTTGAGCATGGAGAAGATGAGATACGCATCGTAACTGCTCTAACTTCATATCTTACACAGCTATATATGTTTAACATCTATATACGCGTTAATGGTGCGCCAAACGCAATGGAAATCTTAGGATACAAAGCTCCAAACTTTGTAGTTGAGGATAAAGCTGCCCAAGCTATAAAAATCAAGCCTAAGCAGTACTATAAACTTCATGAGTTACTACTAGATAGTGAGCTTAAGATGAAACACTCACATGTAGATAAAAGTGCTATATTGCTCTCTACTTTTATAAGAGTTCAACAGTTGTTGTAAAACTAGTAGCTCATTGATCCTGCATTTAGTAGACCAATTGATATCGATAAAAATGCCATCAATATACCAGCTGAGACAAGACCATCGTTGATTAGTTTTTCAAAAGAAAATCTACTTTTAACTCTAGTAATAATCAGAGCAAAAAGAAGTTGAATTATCATAGCAACAGTTGCCCATATAATAAAATCTACATACGATACTGAACTCACTAATGCGCTATAAAGCGGAATACAAAGACCAACTATAGCTCCACCAAAACCTATTGCAGCTGCTGAATTATTCTCTTGGAATATCAGTTTATAATCATCATAAGGAGTAACTATCGCGTATAGATATAAAAACATAGCAACTATAAGAATTGCGCTCAAGAAAAATAGAGTGAAAAATAAAAATGACCCAAACAACATAATAAACCCTAATATTAAATTGCACAATATTATCTAAAAATTAGTAATGCTTAGATATAAAATATAGGTTTTGTATTATTTTAATTTTTATAAAGAAAAGCTGTTTTTGAGGGGTTAGTGAGTATAACGACGCATAAAATGCGTCGTTATTTTAGTTTTTAGAAGTATCTACTATCTTGTTTGCTGCAATCCATGGCATCATAGTACGAAGTTTAACGCCAGTTTGCTCAATCAATGAAGCTTTAGCGTTTGTTCTCTCAGCATTCATTCTTGGATAACCTGCTTGACCCTCAAGTATGAAATCTTTTGCAAATCTTCCATCTTGAATCTCTTTTAAAATCTCTTTCATTGCAGCTTTAGATTCTGCGTTGATAACACGTTTACCTGAAACATAGTCACCATACTCAGCTGTGTTAGAGATTGAGTATCTCATATCTGCGATTCCACCTTGGAACATCAAGTCAACGATAAGCTTTAGCTCATGAAGACACTCGAAGTATGCAAGTTCAGGTGCATAACCAGCGTCAGTTAATGTTTCAAATCCAGCTTGAACAAGTGAAACTGCTCCACCACATAAAACAGCTTGCTCTCCAAAAAGGTCAGTCTCTGTCTCATCTTTGAAAGTTGTCTCGATGATTGCAGTTCTACCGCCACCGATAGCAGAAGCGTATGAAAGTGCTAACTCTCTCGTTTTTCCACTTGGGTTTTGTCCAACTGCAATTAAGTCAGGGATACCGCCACCACGAACAAACTCACTTCTTACAGTGTGTCCTGGAGCTTTTGGAGCTATCATAGTAACGTTAATATCAGCTCTTGGGTGAATTCTTCCGTAGTGGATATTAAAACCATGTCCAAAAGCGATAGTTGCACCTTTTTTAAGGTTTGGCTCAATCTCATTTTTATAAATTTCTGATTGATTTTCATCTGGAAGAAGAATCATAACAACATCAGCAGCAGCACTTGCCTCACCTACAGTCATTACTTTAAAGCCCTTAGCCTCAGCTTTTGCCCATGAAGAACCATCTTTACGAAGACCAACAATTACCTCTACACCGCTATCTCTTAGATTTTCAGCGTGAGCGTGGCCTTGTGAGCCAAATCCAATCATCGCAACTTTTTTGCTCTTAATTAGGTTGATATCACAATCTTTATCGTAGTAAACACTTAATGCCATTATTTTTCCTTGCTATTATATTAAGCTTAAACGCTTAAAAATTTTTTGGCATTATACTAGAATAAAGCAAAAACTTCTATAATGCCTAGTAAAAATGGAGGGATATTTATGAAAAAATTTAATCTTTTTAAAGAAATTATTGTTGTGGATAAAAACACTCTTTTAGAGGCTATGAGCTCTCAAAAGAATTTTGGTATAAGGATTGATGGCGAAATATGTTATGAGCCTTTTACCACAGCAGATATTCTTATTTACAGTGGTGTGAGTGCTGATAACAATTCTATTGAGAGCACTCTTGGAAAAAACTATCAGATAGTAGAAGATGATGATAGAGTTCTTATAAAAGCTTTTTCAAATTGGCAAGAAATTATAGGTTTTAACAAATTAAGAGCGACATATGACGACACAACAGCTGATGGTGTTGATGAGTTTGGTACAAAAGAGATGGAAGATATCGGTTGGAATGCTACAGAGTTTAATATCTCTTACAGAGCTATTGTAGATATGCTTGAGAGTGAGTGTGATGGAACACTTATCTGTATAGAACAAGTTGAGCCATATCAGTTTAGTGGCTTAGGTTTTGTAGCAAACTTGGATGAAGCAAAAGATATGATGTTTGAGTTTTGTCAAAAAAAGATAAAGAAACTTATTCTTGAAGATGAGGATTTTGCGCTAGATAACCTAAGTGATGATGAGCTAGAAGCCGCTAAGTTTTTTAACTTAGCGGAATAAGATCTTATTTCTCTTTGTTAATTTTTGAAACTAAAATATAAAAAAGAGGGATAAATACGATTGCTAAAAAAGTAGCAGCCAACATTCCACCTACCACTCCAGTTCCTATGGAGTGTCTACTAGCTGCTCCTGCCCCGCTACTGATTGCTAAAGGAATAACTCCTAGAGTAAATGCTAAAGAGGTCATGATTATAGGGCGCAGACGAATCTTTGCCGCCTCTAGTACAGCTTCAACTAACTCCATACCTTGAGCTCTTTTTTGCATCGCAAACTCAACAATCAAAATAGCATTTTTAGCACTAAGTCCAGCTAGAACTAAGATACCTATTTGGAAGTAGATATCATTATCAAGCCCTCTTAAATGATTTGCTACAACAGCTCCAAAAATACCAAATGGAACAGCTAAAATAACAGCTATTGGCATCAACCATCTCTCATATTGTGCAGCTAGGATTAAATATAAAAATATAATTCCAAAGACAAATGCTAGATTTCCTGCACTTGATATCTGCTTCTCTTGATATGCAGTTCCTATCCAGCTGATACTATAACCTTCTGGGAGAACTTCATTTGAAACCTCTTCTATCGCCTTTAGAGCGTCTCCTGAGCTATATCCAAATGTTGCTTGTCCAGAGACCTTTGCTGCGTTAAAGAGGTTAAATCTCTCTACTAAATCAGCACCAACACTCTGCTTTAGAGTTACAAATGAGCTAAGAGGAATCATCTCATCATTTTTACTTCTAACAAAAATCTTCTCTAAATCTTGCGGCGTTTTTCTAAAAGATTCATTAGCTTGCATATTTACCATATAAGTTCTACCAAGCAAGCTAAAATCGTTTACATAAAAACTTCCAAAAGTTGCATTTAACGTCTGATAAATCTCATCAACATTTACACCTTTTGCTTTTGCTTTTACAGTATCTACTGATACTTCATATTTTGGTACCGATGTATTTAGAGTTGTTCTAACTCCCTCTAACTCTGCTCTTTCATTACCCTTTTGGATAATCTCATTAACATATTTTTGTAGCTCTTTTAAATCTGCACCTGTTCTGTTTTGAACATACATCTCAAATCCGCCAGCTATTCCCATACCCATAATTGGTGGGGGAACAACTCCAAAAGAGAATCCATCACTCGTTTGTGAGAGTTTTTTACCCATCTGAGATGCAATATAACTTGCATGCTGAGTTGGATCTTTTCTTTGATCCCAAGGTTGAAGTTTAAAAATAGTAGCTGCAGCGTTGGTTCTTTGAGCAAATGTAACAAAGTCAATTCCAGCAAACTGTATTGTATTTTTTATACTATCTTTATCTTTTGAAGCTATATCATATATTTCTGAAGTAAGCTTCTCTGTTCTACTAAGTGATGCTGATGGAGGGTTATAGCTAAAGACAAAAACTGTTCCTTTATCTTCTGTTGGAACAAGCCCTGTTTTTAGGCTTGTAAACATGCCGTATGTCACAAAGATAAGTCCACCAAAGAGCAACATACTCAAAAAAGAGTAACGCACTGTCAGTTTTAATGTATTTGAATATCCTCTAGTTGCACTATCAAAAAGGTTGTTGAACCATTTAAAAAAATGTTTTGGCTCTTTATGCTCTGGCTTTAACATTAAAGCACAAAGTGAAGGCGTTAATGTAAGAGCAACAAGCCCTGAAATAGCCAAAGAGATAACGATAGTAACAGCAAACTGTCTATACATCTCTCCGCTGAGTCCTCCTAAAAAAGCAACTGGAAGAAAAACTGCTGAGAGAACCAAGACAATAGCAACTAGCGCGCCCGAGACCTCTTGCATAGCTTTTATAGAAGCATCTTTTGGACTTAGTCCCTCTTTTATATGTCTCTCAACATTCTCTATAACGATAATCGCATCATCAACAACAATTCCAATGGCTAAAACAAGACCAAAGAGAGTAAGTAGGTTGATACTAAAACCTAGTAAATACATACCTCCAAACGCACCAATAATAGAGACGGGAACAGCAAGGAGTGGTATAAGCGTTGCTCTTAAATTTTGTAAAAATAAAAATATAATAAGAACAACTAAGATAATAGCTTCTATAAAAGTTTTAATAACTTCATTAATAGAGAGTTCAACAAAGTCGGTAATATCATAAGGGATAACATACTCAACATCTTCAACAAAACTCTCACTTATTTCAGCTATTACTTTACGGACTTCTTTAGCTGTCTCCATCGCATTTGCACCACTTTGCAAAAATATTAAAATAGGTACAGCGGGAGCATTGTTTAGCTTGTTTTTCATATCATAGCTTTGAGAACCAAGCTCAATGGTTGCTACATCTTTAAGCTTTAGTGAGCTTCCATCTTCGTTTGCTTTTATGATAATTTCTGAGAATTGTGATGGATCATCAAATCTTTGTGGTGTCTCTATAGTGTAAGTAAACATCTCTTTGTTTGAGATTGGCTCTGCTGCGAGCTTTCCAGCAGCATATTGCTCATTTTGCTCTCTTATTGAGGTAACTAGGTCATTTACTGTTAAAGAGTATTTTTTGAGTTTAGATGGGTCTATCCAAACTCTCATCGAGTAATCTTTTGCACCAAATATCGTTACATCGCCGATTCCCTTAACTCTTTTTAAATCATCAACGATATTCATAAGAGCATAGTTTGATAAAAAGCTAACACCCCTAGTCTGTTTTGGAGAGTGCAAAATAATAACTTGAAGCATGTCTGGTGACTTCTCATTAACTCTAACACCCTGTCTTTGAACCTGCTCAGGTAGTCTTGATAGTGCTGCTTGAACGCGGTTGTTTACATCTATTTTTGCATCATCAGGGTTTGTTCCAACTTTAAAAAATATACTTATACTTAGTGAGCCGTTATCAGCTGAGATAGAACTCATATATAGCATATCTTTAGCACCATTTATCTGCTCTTCAAGTGGTGCTGCAACAGTTTTAGATACAGTCTGCGCACTTGCGCCTTGATAAGAGGCAGTTACAACGATTTGTGGTGGAATAACTCTTGGATACTCCCCAATAGGCAAAGAGCGCATAGCAATAACGCCAGCTAAGACGATAACTATCGAAATAACGGATGCAAAAACAGGCCTATTTATAAAAAAAGTAGAAAACATTTTAGTTGCCTTCCATGATGCTAACTTTTGTGTTTGGTCTTATTTTTGCAATATTGCTAACTACAATCTCTTCTCCCTCTTGTACACCATCTGCAACATAAACAATGCCATCTTGTACATGTACACTTTTAATTGGTCTCATAGTGGCAACGCCATCTTTTATAACAAAAACGATTGTTGCATCTTGTGTTTTAAACAGAGCACTTTGAGGGATTCTTGCAACATGATCATAATAAAGACCATCTATTTTTATCTCAGCATAAGAGCCAACCACTAACTCTTTGTTTTTGTTTTCAAATTTTGCTCTTAATTGTAGAGTATCTGTTAGAGCTTCTATCTTAGGTGAGATAAAATCCACCTCTCCCTCATAGTTTTTCCCACCAGCACTCAAACTTACTTTTGTACCATTTTTAATTTGAGAGATATACTTCAAGACATCACTACTTGGCAGAGAAAACTCAGCATATATTGGCTCTTGAGCAGTGATTGTAACTAGTTTTGAGCTTACTTCACCAACTTCTATATAAGCGCCAACATCGCTAATACTCATCCCGATAGTACCGCTTATTGGTGCTTTAATAGTTGTGTAGTTAAACTTAATCTGGGCATTTTGAACTACTGCTTTTGCCTTTGTAACTTCTGCTTTTGCATCTTCAAAAATATAAAAAAGTTCATCACGCTGTTGTGCAGAAATTGCACTGTTTTTAAAGAGATACTCGTTACGTTCCCAATCCTTAAGCGCTTTGTTAAAATTTGCTTCTGCTTTTAATAGAGCTGCTTTTGCCTCATTTAAAGATGCTGCATATTCATCTTTTTGAATCTCATAAAGAACATCGCCAGCTTTAACATAAGCGCCCTCTTTAAAATTCTCACTTATAAGTAATCCACTAACCCGTGCAACTATATCAACTTCATTAAAAGGTTTAAGCAAGGCCGGATAACTCTTTACTAAAGGAGCCTTCTCAAACTTTACGCTATACGCTTTTACTGGTAAAGGTGGCATTTGAGCTGCCGCTGATACAGCTGGTGCACTCTTTTTATCATCACTACAACCTACTAAAAACAGAGATAAAACCACTGCTAAAATTGTTAAATTTTTCATCTATAAAAACTCCTTAATATCTTTTCCACTAAAATAAATCAGTTCTGCTTTTTTAATCTCTTGCTCATATATAGCTCTTTGTGCGTCTCTTTGTGCATCATACTTTTCACTAAGTGCTAAGAGGTAAGCAACATTATCAATAGTTTTGTTTTGATACTTAAACTTTATAAGTTCATACGCTAAAGATGCAGCATCAGCAAGCGCTTTTGTTGATTTTACCTTCTCTTGTGCAATCAAGAATGATTTTTTTGCAAGACGATACTCAACATCTGCTCTATTTTTCTCGTACTCTATTGTAGATTTTTTACTCAAATACTCTTGAAATTTAGATTCATATGCTTTAGTTCTTGAGCCAAAATCAAAAATGTTCCATGACAAATTTAGCATAGCTATATTTTGATTCTCTACCAAGAATCCACTATCTAAGGCTTTGTTGTCAAAATAATAATCACTATGACTCAATGTATCATCTATATATACAAGAGGCATATTTGCGCTTTTTTTGACATTTGCTTCATGCAGTATTGAAGTCGCTTCATACTCAAGAGCCTTAATATCAGCTCTTATAACCTCATCTTGCTCTTGAGGCATCTTAATAGTTACATTACCCTCAAGACTATCAACGCTTTTAGATATATAGTACTCAAGAGTATGTGTAATCCTCTGGCTCTCTAGCTCTATCTCTTGAAGAGAAACCAAAGCATTTTTCAACCTTGAGTCAATCTTTACTACTTCATCTCTTGTAACAGAACCTGCTTCATAAAAAAACTCAACTCTACTAAGCTCTGCTCTTAGCTGCTCTAGCTCTTGTGTTGTAGCTTCTTTATCGGCTTCATATGCAAAGTACTCAAAATAAAGTCTTGCAACATCAAGTGAAATAGCGTTTTTAGTTGCTTCAACTGTGCTTTTACTTGAGTCTATAGACGATTCAAGCTGGTTATATAAGCTACCTCTTTTACCACCATCATAGATTGTATATTTTAAAGATGCTTGATATTTCAGTGAGTTTTGCGCAAGAGCTGCTGTCTCTTTATAAGCATTTTGATAGTTTGCACCTATATCTATACTAGGTAGATATGAACTCTTAGCACTCTCATATAAGAGCTCTTTAGAGACAAGAGTATGTGTTGCTGACTCAACAACTCTATTTTTATGTGATAGTTCCAACAACTCATCTAACGTATATGAGTATAGGAAAATGGGTAAACAAAGTATCGGCAAAAAAAATCTCAACTGCTCTCCTTGTTAATTATTTTACGAAATATTACCAAAAAAACTCTTAATTATGTCTTGCTAGAAAGATATAATTTTTGATATACTTTCATCATGAAGAAAAACAGAATAAATAGTGACCTTATTACTAACTTTTATGAAAAAGTCGAGATGAAAGAGCTTCCAGAAGTCTTTTTGATGACTTTTCCCATAGCATTGATTCAAAAAACTATCTTCTCGCACTCTGAGAGTTTTTTAAAAGAGCGTTATGATCTGCTAAACTCAGAGGTGGATGTCTTAGCCTCACTCTACACTCATAGCAAAATTCTCTCACCTACCCAGCTTTACGATATGACAATACTCTCATCAGGTGGTATGACAAAGGTTTTAAAAAGACTTCAAGACAGGGCTCTTATTAGCAGAAAAGAGGACGTAACTGATAAAAGATGTATGCTTGTCTGCCTAACGCAAAAAGGAGAAGAACTCATCATAAAATCATTAAATGATATCTCTAAAGAGTGCCATAAATACTTTGAAGCATTCACCCAAGAAGAGATGGATACTTTCTCAACTCTGCTTAAAAAAATACTCTTAAATATAAATAAGGTTTAATGTTTAGTTAATATAATTATTAGTTATATTATATTAAGATTTCTTGTAGAATTATTGTAAATCTATAATTAAGGTGTTTTACTTTGAATAGAAAAAATCTCATAAAAAATTTAAACGAAGCACAAGAGATAGCGAAACTGGGTCACTGGAAACTAGATTTAGTTACAAATCAGCTGTTTTGGTCAGATGAAACTTATCGAATATTTGGTTTACTACCAAATGAAATTAAACCGTCTTATGAGAATTTTTTAAACTTTATACATACACAAGACCGCCCTCTTGTAGATGAAGCCTACACAAAGTCTCTCAAAGATAAGAAGCCTTACAGCATTATACATCGCATCATCACAAAAGATCAAAAACTTAAGTATGTTGAAGAGAGATGTGTTCACAAGCTCGATGATGATGGCAATGTTACAAAATCAATTGGGACCGTACATGATATAACAGAGAGAATAAAGTACGAAAAAGAGCTTGAGATTGCATCAAATGTTTTTAAATACTCTTCTGATGGTATTGTTATAACTGATAAGAGCAACAAAATAGTCTCTGTAAATAGATCTTTTGAAAAGCTTACAGGCTACTCTAAAGAAGAAGTAATAGGAAAGGACCCAAAACTATCAGGCTCTGGATGGGGAGATAAGAAGTTTTACCAAGAGATGTGGGATAGTATAAACCAACATGATTTTTGGCGCAGTGAGATATGGGATAGAAAAAAAGATGGCTCACTCTACGCAATAGAGCAGACTATAATCTGTGTAAGAGATAAAAACAGAGAGATTATAAACTACATTGGGATATCTCATGATATAACTGAGGCAAAAAATAGAGAAAAAGAGATCCATAAACTTGCGTTTTACGATTTTTTAACAGGGCTACCAAATACACAACTATTTAAACAAGAGGTAGAAGCTTATATCAAATCTGCCAACTACAACAAAGAAACTTTTGGCATTTTATTTTTAGATTTAGATAATTTTAAATGGGTAAATGACTCACTGGGCCATCAAGCTGGAGACCTTTTACTCATTGAAATGGCAGCAAAATTAAAAGCTATTATCTCTGAGGATAGCATACTCTCAAGGCCTGGAGGAGATGAATTTGTCATCTTAGCTCCATATGAAAACCTACTTAGTATATCTCAGTTAGCTAATACCATCTTAAATAGTGTAAAAGACCCTATAAAAATTCAAGGTAGAGATGTAAATGTTAGCTGGAGTATTGGGATAAGCCTCTATCCTCAAAATGGTGCTAACTATAATGATCTACTTAAAAATGCTGATGCTGCAATGTATGAAGCAAAAAAAAGAGGTAAGAGTACTTTTAAATACTTCAATGACGCTATGAATAAAGATGCTTTGTACCGTTTAGAATTAGACACAAAATTAAGACAAGCCATAACAAACAATAGTTTTTTCTTAAACTACCAACCAAAATACTCATTTATGCTAAACAAAACTACAGGTGTTGAAGCTTTAATTAGATGGATAGACAAAGACTTAGGATTCATAGCCCCTGATAAGTTTATACCAATAGCAGAAGAGTCAAACTACATAAACAAGATAGGAAGTTGGGTTATCAAACAGGCTCTGAGTGACTTAAAAATCATTAACTCAAAGCTTACAACTCCTATTAGCATCTCTATAAACGTTTCAGGAAAACAGTTGGATGAGCCATCTTTTTATGATGAAGTAAACTTACTTTTGCAAGAGAGCGGTATTGAGCCCTCTTTAGTAGAGTTTGAGATAACTGAAACCTCTATCATGCAAAACATAGATAAAGTTGTAGATATCTTAAAGAAGATAAAAATGTTAGGAGTAAAGATATCTATAGATGACTTTGGCACTGGTTATTCATCTATGTCATACTTAAAAAAGCTTCCAATTGATACTTTAAAGATAGATAGAGAGTTTATAAAGGAGTTAGAGAGTGATGAAGACTCAAAAAGCATTACAGGTGCGATTATAGCACTCTCCAAATCTTTAAAACTAACAACAGTAGCTGAGGGCGTTGAAAATGAAGAACAGAGACTTATTTTGGGTGAGAAAAATTGCGATATGATGCAGGGCTATCTTTATAGCAAACCACTCTCGCTAGAGGATTTGTTAAAGTTTTTGTCTTAAGTATCTCTGTAAAATTATCATAGCAGAGATTGAGTCTATTCGCCCATCTCTTATATATTTTATCTCGCCTCTCATCATAGACTCTGCTTCAATTGATGAGTTACTCTCATCTTGGTAAAAAACCTCACCCTCAAATGCAACTAGATTCATAAAATGAGCAACTCTGCGTCTCATTTCATCTTCACTACTTCCACCAAGAGGGATACCAACTACAACAGCATCAACTTCCCACTCTTTTAAGACTTTTTTAACATCTCTTGCAGCTTGGTCTCTGTTTTTTCTCTCTACGGCTTTAAGGGGAGTTACTAAATCTTTATGTGCAGAGTATGCAAGGCCTATGCGTTTTAGTCCTAAGTCAATTGCGATATATTTCACTTTTTCACTTTTTCACTTTTTTATATAAACTATACGAGCAAAGCTCATATAGTTTGCGCTAGCCGCTATGGCACTAAAGTAGCCTTTAATAAGGCTTGAAAAAATAGAATTTAGCAATTCTATTTTCCTAGACAAAAAGAGCCAAACATCTTATCTAGCATCTCATCATTCTCAAATGGTCTTGTGATTGATGCCATCTCTTTTATCGCTTCATTTAGATTAAAAGAAAATATCTCAAGCTCTTGATCAAGAAGTGGCTCAAACGCCTCGTCTATATATTTAAGAGCATTTTGAACTGCACCTATTTGTCTTTGTGAAATAAGCATCATCTCATCAGAAGAGTTGGCTTGATTCATAATATTCTCAAGCGCCAAAATCAGCTCCTCAACACTCTCTTTAGAGTTTATCTCCATATCAAACTTTAACTCAGTTCTAGAGAATTTTTGCTCTAAATCTATCTTGTTCTTAACATAGATAACATTTTTACCCTCTGCTTTAGATTCTATAAGGGATAAAATCTGCTCATCTTCATCATCTGCAACTCTAGAAGCATCAAAGAGTGCTACGACTATATCACTCTCATTTATCGCTTCAAGTGAGCGCTCTATTCCAATTCTCTCTATCTCATCACTAGCTTCTCGTATGCCTGCCGTATCAACAATGCGGATAAGGTGAGTACCAATTTTAACCTGCTCTTCTATCGTATCTCTTGTAGTTCCTGCTATATCGCTGACAATTGCGCGGTTATAATTAAGAAGGGTATTTAAGAGTGAGCTTTTGCCAACATTTGGTTTTCCAATTATTGACACTTTAAAGCCCTGCATTAGTCCTTCTCTAGCCTTGCTTGCTTGAAGCGTTTTTAAAAGTGAGCTCTTTAACTCATCTAGTTTTGCTCTAATTTGCATAACCAAATCCTCTGGCAAATCCTCTTCTGCATAATCAATACTTACTTCAGAATAAGCAAGTATATGAATAAGGTCATCTCTAATTTTTTCTATATATTCTTGGAGCGAGCCCTTCATCTGCAGTGCTAGAATTTTTGCTGCATCTTCACTTTTTGCTTCTATAAGTTGTGCGATTGCCTCGGCTTTACTTAAATCAATTCGGCCATTAAAAAAAGCACGTTTGGAAAACTCTCCAGGAGTTGCTAGCCTTGCACCAAAAGCTAGTGTTGCCTTTAAAATGCTTTGAGCAACTATAAAACCACCATGACACTGAATCTCTATAATATCCTCAGCGGTAAAAGAAAAAGGCGCTTTGAAGTAGATAACTATTGCTTCATCTATTAGTTCGCCATTAAAGTCATATATATTCGATAGTGATGCATATCTTGGGGTGAAGTTTTCTTTGCGGGTAATCTTTGAAGCAATCTCTAAAGCTCTATCTCCGCTTATGCGGATTATTGCAATAGAGCCTATGCCATTAGCTGTTGCAATGGCACTTATTGTATCTTCATGCATTAATTAATTTCCTTTCTTTGAAAACTAGTTCCCAAAGAAATTCCTCTCACTAAAGCTTTGCCTTTGGCAAGAAAATTCATTAGTTGTGGTAATCGTTTATGATGATAAACTTTAACCCATCTCTTGTAGAGCGAACTGCTACATACTTATTTGGATACTTTTCTCTAAGCTCTTTTAGTGCAATCTGGATTAAAACACCATCAAGAATTTTTGTCTGAGCACGTCCATCTCTATCTATGTTTTCACAAACAGACACAAGGTATCTTGCAACTGATTCTTCTTGATTTTTTAAAAACTCTGCTATTTCTAGCCTGAGTTGAAGTTGATATTTTGTATTTATCCAGTTGAAAATCATATATGAGAGCGCTTTATATCTGTAGCCTTCTTTACCTATAAGAAGAGCTGCATCTTCGCCTTTAAACTCTATAAGCAATGTGCTTTCGTCATAAGGAGTTACATCTATTTTCTCAATATTAAAGCAAATTGATTTAAAGAGTTCATTTATCTCCCTCTCAACAGTTTTTGCAACCTGATATGCACTTACTTTTATTACTTCTTTTTCACTAGAGACTTCATCTTCATCATCATAATCTGCTGTATAATTGATATCTTCCATATCATAATCATCATCTTCTTGCATACTTACAAAAGACTGGGGCATGATGGTATCATTTACAATATGATGTTCTTGTTTAGGAGTCACTTTTTTTGGTTTGTACTCTTTTTTTTGCTCTGGTTTGAACTCTTGTTTAAACTCTTTTTTTTGCTCTTGTTTGAACTCTTTTTTAGGTTCTGGCTTTGCTTCAACTTTCTCTTCTACATATCTCTCTTTTTGAGCTACTGGAGTTGGTTTTATCTCTGCTGGAGCTTTTTGAATCTGTTGAGGCTCATTAGTAGTTTTATCTTTTGTTTTTTTAGCGGCAACAATAATTGCACTTTTTTTAAACAATCCCATAATGCCTTTACTTGGAACTTGAACAATCTCAATTGCCAACTCACTAGCAGAGCACTCTAACGCTAAAGCTGCATCCTTACATGCTTGCTCTAAAGTTGTCGACTCTATCTTAATCATCTTTTTTCTCCACATGCTTGTGTGCAGCTATTTCTGCATCTTTTGCATTTTTAAACTGTTGATTTACAATGAACTGCTGTCCAATTGAGAACATATTGTTTACAAACCAGTAAAGAACTAGACCTGATGGGAACGTTATAAAGAAGAATGTAAATATTATAGGTAAAAATTTAAATATCTTCTCTTGAAGAGGATCAGTAAAATTACTAGGTGTTAACTTTTGCTGATAGTACATAGAAGCACCCATAAGAAGTGGAAGAACAAAAGTTGAGTCCATTCTAGAGAGGTCATTTACCCACAGTATCCAAGGAGCACCTTGAAGTTCAACTGCATTTAAAAGTACACGATAAATTGCAAAGAACACTGGTATTTGAAGTAACATAGGAAGACATCCGCCAAGTGGATTTGCTCCATGTTTTTTATACATCTCCATAACAGCAGCATTCATTCGTTGAGGATCACCCTTATGTTTTGCTTGAAGAGCTTTGATTTGAGGAGATATATCTTTCATCTTCTGCATTGAGACCATACCTTTGTATGTCAAAGGATAAAGAACCAATCTGATAAGAAGTGTAAGAGCAACAATCGACCAACCCCAGTTTCCAATCAAGCCATGTAGCCACATAAGTAGCTGAAACAGAGGCTTTGAAGCAAATGTAAACCAGCCGTATTCAATAGCGTTTGTTAAAATAGGATTTATTGCATGTAGTGTTTTGTATGTTTTTTGACCGATATAACCACTAAATTTCATATTTTGAGTTGCTTCAAAATATACTATTGGATTATTCTCTTTATCTCTATCGATTATGATATTTGTATCTTTGCCAAAGCCATACATAATAGAAGCAGAGTATTGATCAAATGCAGCAGCCAACTCAATACGGTTAAAGCTTTTTCTCTCTTTTGCATCGCCATCTTCAATGATTGTTAAAAGTTCTGCATCATTATAAACCAACGCACCAGTTGCAGCCATCATCTGCTCTTTTTCATTAACCTTTGGTCTTTGTCCTAAGTAGATGAAATATCTTTTATCTTCACTTAGAGAAACATCAACATCATAATGTCCATCAGCATAAAATATTATCTCTTTTGTCACGCTCAAGTTAGATAATTTTTGAGTTAATATAACTTTTTGAGCACCATCTTGAAGGTTAATCTCTGATACATTTGCACTGTAAGGAGTTTTTGTAGCCTCTTCATTTATAAGTGGATCTAAAAATCTAATAAAAAGCGGTTTTGTACCACTTTGTGGAATAAGTTGCGCATGTGCATCATCATTTGTGTTATACATATCTTGTAGTAACTCTTTTGAAGAGATACGTCCAAGAGTATCTATCTTAAGCAAGAAGTTATTACTTTTTACTGTTATAAGTGTACTTAAATCGTTTACAACTGTTGCTTCTTGCTCAGATATTTTATGTCCAACAATATCTTCAACTTTTTGAGCCTCTTTTAGCTCTACTTTTTGCTCTATGCTTTTTTGTGTTTGTGCCACATCTGTTGGCTGTTCCGCTGGATAGATTGCTGTATATGCTATGAAAAATACGAACGATAATACTACTGCTAGTATAAGTCTCTGATTTGGTGTCATTTTGTCGAACACATTTGCCCTTTGTATGAAAAATTTTTTATGATATAAAAACGGTTTTTTTTATTTGGAACCAACCAATATTTTATACAATCAACCCCTATTTCTTTGGGTTTTAATGAGAGTTTATCAAGAAGTGGATACTCTATACCGCCCTCAAACAATTGATTACAACGCAGTATTCTAGTAAAAGTGTGGTAAAAAGCACTTGAAATGGAGTTATTTTCAAAGTGAATTCTTGCATATTCGCTACAAGATGGGTAATATCTGCAACTACCATATCCAATAAGTGTAAAAAACTTCTGATAAAGCCATAAAAGTTTAAGCAGTAATGTTTTTATCATCTGTTTTTTTCTTAAAAGTATCTAAACGACTTAAAATTTTTTCAAAGTCATTTTGTAGTTTTTGATGTGATGTTTCTGAGATTGTTTGTTTGGCTACAAAAATATATGTGCCATCTTTAAGAAGCGAAGAGTAAGTAACAAACAGAGCCCGAAGTCTTCTTTTTGCTCTGTTTCTCTTTACAGCGTTACCAATTTTTTTAGTAGCTGTAAATCCCACTTTTTTAACGTTGTTTGCGGGAAGAAAAAATAGTACAACACTACTTGAGTGCGAATCTTTTCCTTTTCTATAAACATATTGAAACTCCTTATGAAGCTTCAGTGTATAGAAATTTCCTAAACTGACAATTTTTTACGACCTTTTGCACGGCGACGATTGATTACATTACGACCATTCTTTGTTGCCATTCTTGCTCTAAAACCGTGAGTTGATTTTCTCGGTTTACCGTGAGGCTGGTATGTTCTTTTCATGACATATCCTTCTTTGAAATTAAGTCCGAAATCATATATAAAAGTTACTTAAAGCGTGGTTAAGGTTTGCTGTTTTTCATAGCAAGATACACTTCTTGTAACTTCTTCAACTTCACGTTAAGATACTTTTACACTTATCTCATTATCTACAAAGTCAAAC
>NZ_JAQVKA010000021.1 GCF_028694895.1 Sulfurimonas sp.
TGTTATGGCGCTTTATAACACAAATAGGGGCGGGCATATTTATAACGACGACAAAGAGAAGGTATTTACAAAACAAAAAGACCTTCAAGCTGTTGAAGCTCACGCGGAGTGTAGGGCATGTGAGAGTTGTGTAACTGTTTGCCCGACGCATATTGATATACGTAAAGGGTTACAACTTGAGTGTATTAACTGTTTAGAGTGTGTTGACGCCTGTACCGTTGTTATGGGTAAACTTGGAAAGCCTTCTTTGGTTACTTGGTCAAGCGAATATGAGATAATAGATAAACAAGGTAAGACAAAATACTTCCGTCCAAAGATTATTGCTTACATAGTGCTTCTGGTTGGCATTGCTGCTGCAATGGTAGTTATGGGAAGTAAAAAAGAGCATATGCTTCTAAATATAAACAAAGAAAATCGCCTCTACTCTGTTCATAAAGAGAGAGATGGACGTATAGCTGTTGAGAATGCTTATGAGTTTTTACTACAAAATACGCAAAACAAAACTCTAAACTTCTATTTTGAGGTAATTTTGCCAGAAGGTGTACAAGGAACTCTTGAGATTGAAAAACCAAAAGACTCTTTTGACGTTACACCGGATATAAAAAAGAAAAAAATTGTAGTACTTAGAACATACGATAAGTTGGCAGATGATGCAAGACATGACACTATCATCCCAATAACTATACGTGCCTATGCAATAGGGCATGAGGGGGAGATAGAGGTGCTTAGAAAGTCAACCTTTACCTATCCACGGGAAGATGTTTTAAGAGAAGCTAAATAATCTCTGTTTAAAATAGAATTTGATAGACTTTAGCAATCAAGCTTCAAGGTCTATCAATTGTTTAAAAGAATCTTCCTTTTTCTTATAGCTCTTTATACGGTTGTAGGTTTTTTGATACTTCCTCTTCTCTTAGAGTCACAGATACCAAAGATTGTAGCAAATAACACAAACTCCAATATAACCATCAAAGATATATCATTTAATCCCTATCTCTTTAAGATAAATCTCTCTGACGTAGAACTAAAAGATAATGAGGATAAACATCTAGCTTCTTTTAGCTCTTTATACATTGATTTGAAGTTTCTCTCACTCCTAAGAGGGGCAATTCATATAAAAGAGATAAGCCTTAAAAACCTACAAATTTCTCTGCTTTATGATAAAGATAAAATATTTAACTTCTCCAAACTCGCAAAACAGAGCAACAGGGATGAGAGTAGCACTACAAACAAAAGCGCAGATATACCAAGAGTTATAGTTGATAACTTCACTCTCTCAAACGGGATAGTAAGGTACGAAGATTTTACAAAGCCTAAAAAATTTGAGTTTATGGTGGATACTATAAACTTTAAGCTCACAGATATTGATACAAATGATTTTACTTCAAGCAACGCAAAGTTTAGATTTAACTCAAATTTACAAGATGGCGGCGAGGTTGATTTTAGAGTAAATGTTATAGGGTTTAAACCCTTTATAGTGGATGGAAGTGTAGATATCAAAGAGGCTAAGCTCTACTCCGCTTGGAAATATGTTCAAGATAGTTTGGGTATTGAGATAGCTGATGGAGTGCTCTCATTTGGGGCAACATACAACTTTAATATAGATGATATAAATGCGACACATGTGGATAATATCTATCTCTCTCTTTATGATTTAAGGGTTAAACCAAAAGATACAAACAGTGATATTTTAACTCTAAAGAGTTTGAGCATTAGCGGTGCAAATATGGAGCCGATGGCTCAGAGGGTATCTATAAAAGATGTAATTGTGGATTCACTAAGTGCTAAAGTAGAGCGCAGTGCAAAAGGGGAGATTGATTGGAGTAGCTATTTTAAGAGTAGTGAGCCTTCAAATGAAGAGGTGCAAAAGGAGGATAACGCAACTCAGTGGAGTGTGGTTGTAGAGAGTGTAGACCTTAAAAAAATAGCTGCTTCATTTAAAGATAGTAGTATAAAGCCATCTGTTGTCTCAAAACTAAACTCGCTTAATGCAGAGATAAAAAACATTACACTCTTAGGCCAAGAGTCAATAACGTATGCTCTTGATTTAGTTTTAAATGAGAGTGCAAAGTGTACATTGGACGGCTCTTTGATACATAAAAATCTCTCACTTCATAGTTATGTAAAATGTACTGATTTTGATATTACGCACTACAATCCATACATAGATACCATCGCCAAAGAGGAGCTAAAGAAGTTTAACATCTTCTTGAGTAGTGCTACTTTAGGCTTTGATGCAAACTTATCACTTAATGACAAAGGTGAAGGTATAGAGGCTCGTTTAAGTGGTGCAAATGTTGATATAAAAAATATGGCTTTAAATAGAAGAGAGAACAAAGAGAAGATAGTTGAGTTTAAAAAATTCTCTATAAATAGGGTGAAACTAGATACAAAAACAAAAGAGGTAGATATAGAAAATATCTCTTTGGATGCCCTAATGCTTGAAATAAAAAAAGCAAAAGATGGCACTTTGAATCTTGAGAGTTTAATAGAGACAAAAGAGGTTAAAAAAAGCCAAAAGAGTCCAGAAATAGGGCAAGAACCATATAGAGTAAAGCTGGGCTCATTTGACATAAATAGCGCAAAGCTCTCATATGATGACAAAAGTATAAAAGAGCCCTCAAAAACTACACTTGATAAGATTAATATAAGTGCAAAAAACATAGATTCAAAAGAGAAGAGTTGGTTTGATTATAGTGCTGATTTAAGAGTGAACTCCAAAGGCTATATGAACTCAAAAGGCTCTATAAAACATACTCCTCTTGAGCAAAAGGGAGAGTTTAAACTTAAAAATATCTCTCTCAAAGAGCTTACGCCATATCTTAGTGAGAGTACTTTTTTAAAGATAAGTGATGGCTCGCTTAATCTAAGAGCAAAGAGTAGCTACAAGCAAAAGGCGGATAAATATAGAGCAACTGTAGATGGGACGCTCAGTATAGAGAACTTCTTTTTACATGATACAAGAGATGGAAGTACTGTAGCCTCTTTTATAAAGGCTGAACTTAACTCATTTAAGTTTGACACACTCTCAAATGAGCTAAACATGGATGAAGTTTTACTAGACTCTTTTTATGTTGATGCACAGATAGATAAAAATAAAACTATGAACCTTGCAAAACTACTCAAAGAAAAAGAGGAGCCTATAGAGCAAGAAGAAACCCAAAACAAAACTCCTCTGCATTTTAAGCTTCTTAATTTAAAAGTAACAAATGGAAGTGCCAATTTTGCAGACTACTCCCTGCCCCTTGACTTTAAAACATCAATCCATAGTTTAAATGGCAATGTCTATGCAATCTCAAGCAATAAGGGTGAAGTTAGTTATGTTGAGATTGATGGAGGAGTTGATGAGTACGGCTCTACAAAGCTAAAAGGGAGCGTTGAGTCTTCAAACTTTAAATCATATACAGATTTGAACTTTAACTTTAGAAATCTAAACCTTAATAACTTTAGCGGTTATAGTGCGCAGTTTGCTGGGTATAAGATAGAAGAGGGAAAATTCTTTCTTGATTTAGAGTATAAGATTTATAATTCACAGCTTCTTGGCAAGAATTCTCTAATTATCAAAAAGATTAAATTGGGTGATGAGATAGAGGATGAAAATATTACAAAACTCCCACTTAGGTTTGCTGTAGCACTTCTTGAAGATACACAGGGTGTTATAGACATTAACATGCCAGTTGATGGAGATGTAAGTAAGCCAGACTTCAAGTATGGTGCAATGATTTTAAAAACTTTTGTAAATCTTATTGTAAAAGCAGTAGCGTCTCCTTTTAAATTTTTAGCCTCTACTATGGGAATAAATAGTGATGATATGGAGTTTATAGAGTTTGAGGCTTCTGAGAGTGCAGTGCTTGCCTCTGAGAGAGAAAAACTAGATAGTGTAGCAAAGATACTCCAAGAGAAGCCAAAGCTCTTCTTGGGCATTTCTGGTGGGTTTGATGCTAAGATAGATAAAGAGGCTATTCAAGCAAAAAAATTAACACAGCTGATATTAAAGCAGAGCTCAAATAGCTCAGGCGTAACCATAAGAACGGTTGAATTTTTATGTTCTAGATTTTTAGGCAATGAGACAGTGAGAGCGCTAAAGAGTGAAGCGGAGAAAAAAAATCAAAATGAGTTATTTAAATTAGAATATGAAAAAGCTCTGTTTGAGAAGTGTACACAAATGCAAAGTGTAAATGATGAAGAGCTAAGGGAGTTGGCAGATATAAGAGCACAGAGCATTGCTAATTATCTCATCCAAACAAAAAACATAGAACCTTCCAGAGTATTGGTAGAGGATGTCAAAGCTAGGAGTGATTCAAAAGAGAGATGGGTTAAATCATCTCTTAAAATAGAGATAAAATAGAGATTAAAATTAATTTTGTATAAAAAATAGACATAGTTTTTATAAATTTTTTTGTTACAATTGCGTCTTTTTTTTAAGATAAGGAGTCTTAATGCCATTTTCACCAGCAAACAGAAAGGGAACAATAAACGGGATAATATTTGTAGCAATCTTCGCTGCAGCTGCAACTATGATCGCAGATATCGCATTTGTTAAATCTCTTGGAATCTCACCTCTTGTTATCGGTATAGTTATCGGTATATTTTATGCAAACACTTTACACAATAGCACACCAAAAGCATGGGCTAGCGGAGTTACATTTAGTGGTAAGAAGATACTTAGATTTGCCATAGTATTTTATGGTTTTCGCATCACTTTTCAGCAAATTGCTGAGGTCGGAGTTGAGGGGTTTATGGTCTCTTTAATTATGCTCTCAACAACTTTTGTACTTGGAACATGGGCAGGACAGAGAATTTTTAAAATGGATAGAGATACATCAATGCTTACAGCAGCAGGAGCTTCTGTATGTGGGGCTGCAGCGGTTTTGGCAACAGAGCCTGTACTAAAAGCTGAGGATCACAAAACAGCAGTTGCGGTATCTATGGTTGTTCTTTTTGGAACAATTGCTATGTTTTTATATCCAGCACTCTACAATGTAGGCTTTTTTGATATGAATGCTAAAGAGTTTGGTATATATGTTGGTGGAACTATCCATGAAGTTGCTCAAGTTGTAGCAGTTCCAGCTTCAATACTGGGTGCGAGCGAAGAGATGGCTAACTCAGCTGTTATTGTTAAGATGACAAGAGTTATCATGATAGCTCCAATGCTTATTATTTTGGGGATTTACCTCTCTTTTAGTGCTAAGAAAAATGGAGACGAAGCTGGTGGTGTTAAGCTAGTTATTCCTTGGTTTGCTGTTTACTTTATAGGTATGGCTGGATTTAATTCACTTCAAATTGTGCCTCTAAATATAGTGGATGTTATCAATGAAATAGATACATTTTTACTTACAATGGCAATGACGGCTTTAGGCATGGGAACTATTTTTGCAAAATTCAAAGGGCTTGGATTAGCTCCTATATATACTGCAGGACTTATGTTTGGCTGGCTTATGGTTGGTGGATATTTTGTGACAAAATGGGTTGTAGCAGTATTTTAATTATTAGTTCTTTTAACCAAAAAAGTATATAATAAATTAAAATCTCTACAAAGGAGCCTAAGAGTGTCACATCTGCCAAACAAGCTTAACTCTTACTGGCTTTGGAGAGAAGTGTCTTCAAAGCTAGGGCTCTCAAATCCTACCTACAGATATTGGAAAAATACACCAAGTCTGAAACTAAACAATAAATATCTATTTATTCAAAAAAACACTCTCCCACAAAAGTATGAGTATGTTGAAAATATATTAACAGACCTCTCTGGGCACCTTCCTATCAGGTATGCTTCTGATCAGTTACACGTAAATGAACGAGTGTTCTTTTATGAAAAGATGAGACTTTATAAAGAGTTTGAGTATAAGTTTGTAGAAGATGTAAAGTTTGTAAATATCAAAAAATTCTTTACAGAGTTTGGCATAAAAGTAGGCAAAAACTCAGTTGTACAACTTGCAAAGATAAAAGATTTGGACATTGGACCTGAGTGCACATTTTATAATTTAAAGAATGATTATGGCATAGTGGTTTACGACTGATGGATGCCTTTTTTATAGAGTCAAAAGACCCTCTTTTTGGGATAATAATCTTTTTTGTTCTTATTTTTGTTATAACCTTTTTCTCTTATTGGTTTAACAAATTTAAGAAAAAAGAGGATTATAGACATCTTGATAATTTTTTAAAACAGTTCCAAGCAATGCCTTCTCAAAATGAGTTAAAAGTACTAATTACAAAAGGTGAACTCTCTGAAAAGTCTTGGTTTTTGCTGGCAAATGCCTACACAAAGAGCGGTAACTATGAAAAAGCTATTGAGATATACTCAGAACTTTTAAAAGCAGAAGATAAGACAAACTATAGAGAGACTCTTTTTCTTCTTGGTAAAACTTACTTTAGGGCTGGATTTTTAGAGCGGGCTAGGGTTATATTTTTAGAGATATTAAAGACAAACCCAAGAACGCCCCAAGCACTTAACTATCTGCTCTTAGCGTATGAGCAGATGAAAAATTATAAAGAAGCTATAGAGATTTTAGAGCCTCTTGAAGAGCTTAAGCAAGATACTTTGATAGAAGCAGCATATCTTAATATGCTGCTGATTTTAAACTCTGTTGAGCTTGGAGTAGATGAAAAAGTAGAAGCAGTGCTAAAGATTTATAAGAGCTCAAATCTTCTTGCATATCTTGTATTTGAGTATCTATTTAGAGTAAATCCTAAAGTTGCTTGGGAAAATTTTGACGCATCAAAGAGTGAGTTATTGATAGATGTGTTGTGGAACATAGAGAGAAAAGATTTAGATTTTAACATTATCATGCAAAACGGATTTTTAAAAGAGCTCTATAGTGCAAAAGGGTATATCAAAGAGGCAAGTAGCAGCTCTATCTTTGAACTTGATATTTTGATAAACCTTGATTCAAAGGTAAACGCTACACTTGGGTTTGAGTATATTTGTAATAGTTGTAAAGTGGTTTTTCCATTTGCTTTTCATCGTTGCAGTAACTGCCACTCAATTGGTACTTCAAGAGCCGAACTCTCTTTAGTCAAAGATTATCATAAGGATTTTAGTGAAGAAAATAACTCTTTTCAGTGATGGAAGTGCACTAGGAAATCCAGGACCTGGAGGATATGGTGTGATTTTACGCTTTGGGGATAAGGAGAGAGAGCTCTCTGGTGGGCATATTCACACAACCAACAACAGAATGGAGCTTTTAGGAGTTATCGAGGGTCTTAGAGCATTAAAACATCCATGCGATGTTGATATAGTATCAGACTCCTCGTATGTTGTAAAAGGGATAAATGAGTGGCTTTGCAATTGGATAAAAAAAGATTTTAAAAATATAAAAAATCCAGATTTATGGAGGGATTATATAGAAGTGTCAAGAGTTCATAAAATAAATGCAATATGGGTTAGAGGACACGATGGACACATTGAAAATGAGAGATGCGATGTTTTGGCAAAAAATGAAGCGCAAAAAATAAAAGAGGCAAAAAAATGAGTAAAAAGATAGAGATGTTAGAAGAGATTTTGGGATATAAGTTTAAAAACCAGAAGCTCATTATCGAAGCGCTGACACATAAAAGTCATAAGCAGCCCTACGATAATGAGCGACTAGAATTTTTAGGTGATGCAGTTTTGGATCTTATTGTTGGAGAGTATCTTTTTTTTAAGTTTGCTTCTTCTGATGAGGGGGCACTCTCAAAGATAAGAGCTGCACTTGTAAATGAAGATGGATTTGAGAGGCTTGCTAGATCTATAAACTTAGGTGAGTATATTTACCTCTCAAACGCAGAAGAGAACAATGGTGGAAGAGAGAAAGCTTCTCTTCTATCAAACGCTTTTGAAGCGGTAATGGGAGCAATTTATCTTGAATCTGGGCTCAACGTTGTAAAGCTTATAGCAATCGATATAATTGAGAAAAATTACAAAGAGATATCGCTTGACTCTCTCTTTAGAGATTATAAGACAACTCTTCAAGAGTTAACACAAGCTAGGTTTGGACAGACTCCTGAGTATATAGTAATTGCTAGTCGTGGGCCTGATCATAAAAAAGAGTTTGAAGTTGCTGTTATCATTGAGGGTAAAGAGTATGCAAGAGCTGTTGGGAAAAGTAAAAAGATAGCTCAACAAGAAGCAGCCGAGATGGCAGTTAAGATACTAAAGGGAGATGCGTAGTGAACAGTTTTGGGCAAAAATTTAAGATTAGTACTTTTGGGGAATCCCATGGAGTAGCTATTGGATGCCTTTTAGATGGTGTCCCTGCAGGATTAGAGATTAACGAAGAGTTTATTCAAAGTGAGCTAGACAGAAGAAAACCGGGTAAGAGTGAGTTTGAAACTGCTAGAAAAGAGGACGATAAAGTTGAAATCCTAAGTGGTGTTTTTGAGGGTAAGAGTACCGGAACGCCAATAGCAATGATAATACATAACACAAACCAAAAATCTAAAGACTACTCAAACATAAAAGATATATTTCGTCCAGGACATGCCGATTTTACATACTTTCATAAGTATGGTTTGCGAGATTATAGAGGTGGAGGACGAAGCTCTGCTAGAGAGACTGCTGCAAGAGTTGCTGGTGGGGCTGTTGCAAAACTGATGCTCAAAGAGTTAGGTATTGAAGTGCAAAGCGGAATTTGTGAAGTAGATGGAATTAAATCGTTAGAGTTTGATTACGAAGCAGCCAAGAAAAGTATCATCTATGCACTAGATGCAACTAAAGAAGAGGCGCAAAAAGAGGCTATTTTAAGAGCTAAAGGGGAGCACGATTCAGTTGGTGGAGTCTCAAGAGTTCTTATAAAAGGTGCTCCAATTGGGCTTGGGCAACCACTTTATTATAAACTAGATGCAATTTTAGCAGATGCTATGATGGGTATAAATGCTGTTAAAGCTGTTGAGATAGGAGATGGAATACTAAGCGCAACGCTAAGGGGTTCTATAAATAATGACGCTATAAGAGCAGATGGTTTTGTAACAAACCACTCAGGCGGAATTCTTGGTGGAATAAGTAATGGTGAAGATATTGTTATGAATGTATATTTTAAACCAACCCCTTCTATCTTTAAGGAGCAACAAACTCTTACATCTCAAGATGAAGAGGTAAACTTTTCTCTTAAAGGTCGTCATGACCCTTGTGTTGCTATTCGCGGCACGATTGTATGCGAAGCGATGGCTGCTCTTGTTATTGCTGATATGCTTCTTTTAAATATGGGTTCTGAGATGAATGGGCTTTTAAATTATTATAAAAAGTAGAAAAAATATTTAAGATAAATTTAAAAAAAAGCTTAGATTATCTCTTTTATAAGTTTTAATTAATTTGTATAGAGTTAGAATGTCTCCTTTGCTATAAAAGGAGTCAAAGTGCGCGTTTTTTTATTTACCCTAATAATAATGTTTAATCTAGAGGCAAAGTCACTCTTTAGTAATAAAGAACAAGCTGATATTAGCCAATACATAAGCTCTTTAAAAGAACTTATTGTTGCTACTCAAAAAACAAGAGGCTTGACAAATAGCTATCTAAATGGGAATTTGATTGCACTGATGCTAGTACAAGATGCAAAAAGTGATATGAAAAAAGCTATTGGAGATATGGAATCCTTAAAGCTTGCATCAGACCTTGTAATAAATCAAAGGTCTTCAGATGTTAGCAAAAAATTGGTTGAGCTTAATCGTAAAGGGTTTAAGCTCAAGCCTGAAATTGCTTTTGAGAGATATACACAAGAGATAGAACAGATACTCATGCTCGCACAAACAGTTGGGAAAAGGGGTGCAGAGCACATGAGCCCATTTGCAAAAGAAGCCTCATTTATTATGATGGAGGAGATGCTTCCACTTAGTGAATATGTAGGACAATTAAGAGGAATGGGTTCTGGTATAGCAGCAAAAGGCCAAATCACTAAAGAGCAAAAAGAGACTCTAGCGATTATCATTAACGAAATCATAACCTTAAATAGTGAGTTAAAAAAAAACATAGAAAAAGTAATCTCTAAGAGCGAAAAAAATTATGCAAGTGCTATAGAAGCAAAAACTGTTAAAATTGACAGCTTGATTCAATCATATGTTGAATTTGCTAAAAAAGAGTTCTATAAAGAGAGTATCTCAATAAATCCTGATGAATATTTTACAAAAGGAACCGAGATAATTAGCGAAATAATTTTGGCATATGATGAGACTAATAGAGCAGTTTTAGATGATTCAAAAGGTTGGCTATAAAGAGAGACAAAGAGTAACTTTTACTCTTTTGGCTCTATCTTGCTCTTAGCTGTTTTAATAGCGCTATTAAGGGCTGTTTTTGCAATACCCCATGCCTGAATTCCCATTCTTTTTGCCTCTTTTGCCTTCTCAGATTTTAGAGCAGAATCAGCTCTTTTAACAGCTTTTTTAGCAAACGTGGAGAATCTATCTTTCATAAGTTGTGCTGTCTCTTTTGAGATATATATTAGCTCTTCAAGGTCATAACGCATCTTTTTATTAATCTCAAGAAGAATCTTTCTTATGCTTAAGCTGCTCTCATCCGCTTGTGTTTGAATAACTTGCAAAAATAGAGTATCTGTCTGATTTAAATCTTCCATAATGGTGTCATAATCTTCAATGAGAATGTGCTTTGCTTCAAGTGGCATAAATGCCAATCTTTTTTTAAATCTATCAATAGACTCATAAAGTCCAGTTCTCATACCTTTTAGGGTTGCTTCTAAAATATCTTCCGAGGTATTTGGAGTAGCCTCTGCAATATCTATACTTGAGTGAAGTATAGTTGAGAGTATTTTTCTGACTCTAATTGTATTTAGTGTCCCCTCTTTGATAGTCTCAAAAGTGAGCTCTCTTATAATCTCTTCAATCATATTTTTAGCTTCAGAATCTTTTGACTCTTCTAATGCTGTAATAATAGCGCCCTCAACTGTCTCGCTCAAAATATCAAAAAGATCTATTGATTGGAGTTTTGTTTGGTGAAGCTTAGATAGAGTTTGGGTGTCATTTTTATCTATCATTGACTCTATCTCATTAAAGAGATCATACTTTGCCTCTTGAAGCTCGCTATGCTTTTTTTGTATACTCTTCTCAAGAAGCTCTTTTTGTAAAATAAGCTCAGCAAGGGCATCATGCAGATGTTTAGTTCTCTTATCAATAAGATTTTGTACTATATCTTTTGTCTCATGCAGATTTAATTTTTCGAGCTTTATATCTTTTAATTCACTCAAACTCATTTTAGACTCCTTTTAAAGTACCATTTTTATATTTTGGTGCGCTTTTAGCGCTTCATAGATAAAGTTTCTATCATCTTCGTTGTGTACAAGCATATCCAAGTTCATGCTTATATATTTTCCACCTTTAGAATTCTTCGAGTGGATAAGTTTGTGTTCTCTCTCATCAATAACATCTCTAATGGCTTGCTTTAGCGCTTCTACTTCAGTAGCAATTAGTTTATATGACCAACTACATGGATATTCAAGCTGTAATTTTTCATCTCTATCGTTTAAAATCTCCACTTTTTCCTCCTGATTTTTCCTCAAGTTGAACACTACGTATAACCATCGCTTTGTCTATTGCTTTTACCATGTCATAGATTGTTAAAAGCCCAATACTAGTTCCAGTTAATGCTTCCATTTCGACACCAGTTTGACCTGTTAGCTTTGCAGTTACACTTAGCTTAAACCCTGGGAGTTCTGGTAACTCCTCTACATCACAATTTATACCGCTTAAATTTAATGGATGACACATCGGTATAAGCTCACTTGTTTTTTTACAGCCCATTATTGCTGCAATTACTGCTGTTTGAAGAACCGGACCTTTTTTTGTTTTTTGAGTCACAATTGCGTCATAAGCGTCTTGGCTCATCTCAATAATGCCACTAGCAATTGCTACTCTAGTCGTTTGGTTTTTATCTGAGACATCAACCATTTTTGGCCTATCTTTTTCGTCTAAGTGTGTTAAATTCATATTTTCTCGTTTTTTTTAATAATTTGCTTAAGTAAATATTATATCAAATAGTTGATAAATAACTCTTAGCCTAAGAATTTAAAATATTGAGTGCTTCTTGGTATTCGTGCGGATGGTTTAGGTTTAAAAATGGTTTTTCTTCTTTAAATTCTACATAGTCTGTATTTGAATTTTTAAGCAGAAGCCCAAGTTTATGATTATCATCTTGGAGCATTTGAGAAAATTTCTTCTCTAGTGAGCGGTGGTATATCCCACACATTGGTTGTATTGAGCCATTTAGTTTAGCAATCGTGGCATCATTAGTATCTTTATCGGCGCTAAGTAACTCTTTTATAACAAAGAGAGTAATAAAAGGGGTGTCTACACTTATGACAAAAAATTTATCAGATTCTAAATACTCGTAAGCAGAAACAAACCCGAGAGTGGGAGCATAGGTGGAAGATGTTTTTATATCTTCTATAAAGGTGGCTTCAAAGTTAAACTTTGATTTTTCTTTACAAGATATATAGATGTTTTTAAAGATTTTTTTTAGATTATGAAGTTGAAACTCTACTAAAGTATCAAATGAGCCAAAAGGAAGAAGAGCTTTGTCTTCTCCCATTCGACTCGATTTACCACCTGCAAAAATTATGCAAGGTATATCAAAGAGCATTATTTTTTAATTAACTCTGCTTCGATTCTTCTGTTTTGAGCTTTACCCTCTTTAGTATCATTTGTAGCAACTGGAGATTTTTCTCCCTTGCCTTCAGTTATAACTCTCTTAGCATCAACACCCTCTTGAACGATAAATGCTTTTACTGAGTTAGCTCTGTTTTCTGAGAGTTTTTGGTTGTCTTTATCACTACCTACACTATCAGTATGTCCAACAATTTTTGCATTGTAGTTTGGCATTTCTTTTAAGAACTCTGCAAACGCTCTTACTTCTGGTTGTGAAGCTGCATCAACTTTGTAAGAAGCTGTTTCAAAATTTACACGTAAAGTAACAAGTTTTGTACATCCATCTTTATCAACTTTATGTCCAGCAGGTGTTTTAGGACACTTATCTTTTGAGTTAAGTACACCATCTTTATCATCATCACCATCAACAGGTGCTGCAACTACAACAGGTGCTACTACAACTGGTTTAGGAGCAGGCTCTGCAACTGGCTCTGAAGCAGGTGCAACTGGCTGAGATTTCTCTCCAAATGCAAAGTTTAGACCAGCAAGAAGAGCTAGATTGCTATCCCACTCTCTATCATTTTCTTTTAACATATAAACAGCTTCAAGTTTTAGAGCTATATCTTCTGCTAATGCGATTTTTGTACCAACTCCTGCATTTAAGAATGCACTATCTTTATTTCTTGCGTCGTGTCTGCTAAATGTCTCATAACCAAGACCAGCTTTTACTAATGGAGTAAATACAGAGTCTGTTTTATACTCATAAACACCATTTAACGCAATACGAGAAATATCTGTGCTTAAGTCAGAGTCTTTATAACCAACATTGTTTGTGAAAAGAAAACTAAGCTCAGGCTTGATTAAAGAATCAAAACCATTGTATTGAAGCTCTACTCCACTTAGGAACTGATTGTCTAAATTTAAGTTCCCCTCAGGAATCATTGATCCAATTACAGGTGTAATCTCATAATTGTACTCTTGTGCAATAACAGCACTGCCTAATAAAAGGGCTGGAATCAGTAGTAATTTTTTCATTTTTGCTTCCTTTAGCGTTTTTGGAATTATATCAGATATCCTCTTAAAACAATCGTTGGATAACGAACTAGATTGACTCATTAATTATCTAGGGTCTGTAATGTAACCTTTTATCGCAGAGATTGCCGCAACTGCTGAGTTTGCTAGATATACCTTTGAACTTCTTGAGCCCATTCTTCCTACAAAGTTACGGTTTGTAGTTGATACGGCAACTTCGTTATCTCCTAAAATTCCCATATATCCGCCAAGGCAAGCTCCACATGTAGGATTACTTACAACTCCTCCAGCATCTACTATGATGTCAATGTATCCGAGTTTGTTTGCTTCTCTGAGTATCATCTGCGTTCCAGGAGTTACAATAAGGCGAACATCAGGATGTACTTTATGACCTTTTAGTATCTCTGCTGCAACTTTTAAGTCACTTAGTCTTCCGTTTGTACAGCTACCTATAAATGCTTGATCTATCTTGATGTTATCTTTTTGAGCTTGAACAACACTATGCCCATTTGATGGTAAAAATGGATACGCAATAACAGGGTCAAGTGCAGCCACATCTATATCTAATACTTGTACATAAGAAGCATCTGCATCTGAGTAGTGGATACGTGGTTCTCTTGCTAAGTTTTTATCACTTAAAAACTCTTTAGTTACATCATCATAAGCGACTATTCCGCTTTTTGCACCAGCTTCTATCGCCATGTTGCACATTGAAAATCTATCATCCATACTAAGGTGTTCTAATGTACTTCCAGTAAACTCTAATGTTTTATAAAGAGCTCCATCAACACCAATCAGGCGGATAATTTCTAGGATAATATCTTTACCTGTTGTATATTTACCCGGTTTTCCACTTAGATTTACTTTGATAGATTCAGGAACTTTAAACCAATTTCCGCCAGTTATCATAGCAAACGCTAGGTCAGTTGAGCCCATTCCCGTAGAAAAAGCTCCAAGTGCGCCATGAGTACATGTATGGCTATCTGCACCGATGATCACATCTCCAGGGACAATAAGCCCTTTTTCTGGTAGAAGTGCATGCTCAATTCCCATATCTTTTTCATCAAAAAAGTTTTTAAGAGAGTATTTTTTCGCAAAATCGCGACTAATTCTGGCTTGATTTGCACTTGCTATGTCTTTTGCTGGAATAAAGTGATCAAGAACTATAGAGAATCCGTCTGGATTTGCAAGTTTTGTAGCGCCACTATCTTCAAAAGCTTTTATAGAGATTGGAGTTGTGATGTCATTCCCAATTACCATATCTATGTTAGAGCGGACAATCTCTCCAGCAAAAACCATTTTACCAACATGCTGTGAAAATATTTTTTCAGTTATAGTTTGAGCCATAATATACCTTTATACAAATAATTAATTTTCGCGATTATAACATTTTATATAAGGCTCTTCAAGGTTAGGTTATTGCAAGATTTAGTAATTTTATACTTAAACATATAAAAGATACTTTTGTATATAATTTTTCAAAAAGAAGCAATATATGCAAAATAGTTATAAAAGAGTCGATGCTCATCTATCAAGTCTTGGATACTGTACAAGAAGCGAAGCAAAGAAATTTTTAAAAATTCAGAGTGTATGCGTTGATGGTGAGAGAGTTTTTGATGTAACAAAGAAAGCTTATCACTCTCAAATAACAGTAGATGGCCAAGAGTTAGACGCTGAGAGATTAGTTATTATCATGAATAAACCTTGCGGCGTGGTTTGTTCACATAGTGACTCAGGCGTACTTATATATTCACTTCTTCCTCTTAGATTTCAAAGAAGAAATCCAAAAATATCAACTATTGGCAGGCTTGATATGGACACAACAGGTGCTATTTTGCTCAGTGATGATGGCGCACTAAATCATAAACTAACAAGTCCTAAGAGTGAAGTCATAAAGATATATGAAGTTACTCTCGCACAAGATTTAAGAGGCGATGAGGCTGAGATTTTTTCAAGTGGAGAGCTTCTCTTAAATGGAGAAAAAAAACCTCTGCTGCCAGCTAAGATGGAAATAATCACTCCGACATCTGTAAGAGTTGAGATTTGTGAGGGAAGATATCATCAGGTGAAGCGAATGTTTGGCTCAGTTGGAAACAGAGTAATTGCACTTCATAGAGTTAGTTTTGGAGATTTTAGTGTAGAGGGTTTAAAACCCTCAGAGTTTAGAGAGGTTTCTCTTTAAATCTTATAATTAAGAGCTTTTTTAAAAAACTCAGTTGAGCAAAAAAACATTGCTACAAAGATAGGGTTTATAGTTACATTATCTTCATTTGCTATTTCAAAAATTTTAAAATCAAATGCTTCTCCGCCTTCAGGGCCTTTTATGATAACTTTAAACTCAAGAGGTGCAAGTGTCTTAATCATAGTTAAAATTTTCTTTTTTTTCTTTAGGTTCTCATTATCAAGGATATTAAAACTCTCACCTTCTGCACCTTTGTATGAGCGAAGAGTGTCTTCTAAAACATCAAACTTATCTTTAAAAATAATTTTATTCCATGAAATTTTAAGCTCTTTAGAGTCTACTTTACATGCGCTATCTATCAAAGCATTTGGTTTTTTCTCTTTTATTGCTTCTATTAAACCTAAAAGGAAGTTTGCTCCGCCAACACTTTGCGCATATTTTGTTATAAGTAGATGAGTAAGTGCTTTAGTTTGGTCATTTTGTTGGTTGAAATTGCACATAAAATGTTCCTAAGTTATTGTATAAATATAATTATAGCTTAAATATTATATAAGTATAATTTCACTTAAGCATATCGTAATAACAAACCTATTATTATATCAGGCTAAAAGAAGACAAAAATTGTCCTAATTAAATTAACTTAATAAAGTAAGGTAAAATATGAAAGTTTACTTAGATAATAATGCAACAACAATGGTAGATCCACTAGTTGTTGAAGAGATGCTGCCGTTTTTTAGTGACGTATATGGGAATCCTAATTCACTTCACAAATTTGGTACAGCATCTCATCCAGCACTAAGCAAAGCTTTAGACCAAGTCTATAAAGCAATAAATGCTAACGATAGCGACGATATAGTTTTTACATCATGTGCTACAGAATCAAACAACTGGGTTTTAAAATCGATATATAGAGATCTTATTGTGCATGGGGATAAAAACCATATTATTACGACAGAGGTTGAACACCCATCTGTTTATTCTGCGTGTAAAGCATTAGAAGAAGAGGGTGCAAAAGTTACATATTTGCCAGTTAACTCTCAAGGTATTGTTGAGGCTCATGTTGTAAAGAGTTTTATAACTGATAAAACTGCTTTAGTTTCAATTATGTGGGCTTCAAATGAGACAGGAATGATCAACCCTATAAAAGAGATTGGTGAAATCTGTAAAGAAAGAGGTGTTTTATTTCATTCTGACGCTGTTCAAGCAGTTGGTAAAATACCAGTTGATTTACAAGATGTTCATGTAGATTTTCTCTCAATGAGTGCTCATAAATTCCATGGTCCAAAAGGCATTGGAGCTCTTTATATTAAGAACTCGCAACCGCTTTCTCCACTTTTAAACGGTGGTGAGCATATGGGCGGTCGCCGCTCAGGAACTCTAAATGTTCCATATATTGTTGGTATGGGTAAAGCTATTGAGCTAGCAACTACAAACATACAAGAGAAGATAGCTTCAATCAAAGCAAAAAGAGATCGTTTAGAAGATGCCCTTTTGGAGCTAAGTGATACTTTTGTTGTTGGAGACCGTGAACATAGAACACCAAATACGATTTTAATATCTATAAAAGGTGTTGAAGGCGAAGGAATGCTTTGGGATTTAAACAATGGACAAATTGGTGCTTCAACAGGAAGTGCGTGTGCTAGTGAAGATCTTCAGGCAAACACTGTAATGCTTGCAATTGGGGCAGACAATGAACTCGCTCACACAGGTATTAGACTAAGTTTAAGTCGTTTTACAACTGATAGTGAGATTGACTATACAATAGCTCATTTCAAAAAATCAGTTGAGCGCTTAAGAGCGATATCAAGCTCTTTTGCAATAGTAGGACCAACTCCAGGTGGAGAGTCAAAAGAGTGTGAATTACACTTTCATTAAAAAACAAACGACTATATAAAAGGAAAATATTATGGCAAAAACTGATCTATTAGGTACTTCTTTATGGGATGCTTACTCAAATAAAGTAACAACTCTAATGAACAACCCTAATCACCAAGGTGAAATAACAGAAGCTGAAGCTGCTTCTCATGGAAATAAACTTATAGTTGCTGATTTTGGAGCGGAGAGTTGTGGGGATGCGGTGCGTCTTTACTGGGAAGTTGATCCAAAGACAGACAGTATTATTAACTCTAAATTTAAAAGTTTTGGATGTGGAACAGCTATTGCGAGTTCAGACATAATGACTGAGCTTTGTATTGGTAAAACTGTACAAGAGGCTGTAAAAATTACAAATATTGACGTTGAGTTTGCTCTTCGTGATAGCCCAGAGATTCCAGCAGTTCCGCCTCAAAAGATGCACTGTTCTGTTATGGCTTATGACGTTATTAAAAAAGCGGCAAGTCTTTATCTCGGCGTTGATGCTGAGAGTTTTGAAGAGGAGATTATCGTTTGTGAGTGTGCTCGTGTTAGCCTAAAAACTCTTCAAGAAGTAATTAGACTAAATGATTTAACTACAATAGAGCAGATTACAGACTACACAAAAGCTGGCGGTTTTTGTAAAAGCTGTATCAGACCTGGTGGACATGAACAAAGAGAGTACTACCTAGTGGATATTTTAGCAGATACTCGTCGTGAGATGGATGAAGAGAAGATGAAAGCTGCTGCTGATGCAGGAGATAGTGGGAATTTTGAAGCTATGACATTAGTTCAAAAAATCAAAGCGATAGATGCTGTTGTTGATGAGAATGTTCGTCAGTTTTTAATTATGGATGGCGGAAATATGGAAGTTATTGATGTAAAGACAAGCGATGAGTATATCGATGTTTATATCAGATACTTAGGAGCATGTAATGGTTGTGCGAGTTCTGCAACAGGAACTCTTTATGCGATAGAAGCAACTCTAAAAGAGCAACTCTCTAAAAAAATAAGAGTACTTCCAATATAATTTTTTTAAAATACCAAACATTCTAGTTTGGTGTTTTAACTTCCCCCAATACCCTTTTTTTAAGTCTTAAACTTGTCTAGCTGTGTTTTTAGCGTTTGACTAAGAGTATATAATTCATCAGAGCTATTTGAAATATTCAAAGCATTTTCTTTATTATTTTTAACAATATTGTCTATCTCTTTTATGTTTTTTAGAATTACTTGCGCTTTATCTTGAACATCTTTAGTGCTTAGGAGCGATGATGAAGCTAAATCAGCTGTACTTGTAATAATCTCTTTTGTATATTGGAGTTTGTCTCTCATAAGTTCTGAATCACCACTTAAAACCCTAGTTTTTTCAACATTTTTATTCATCTGATTACTAGCATCCATAATCGATTGTGTTATAACGCCAATAGTAGCATTTATTTCCCCGACGCCCTTTTGTGTACTCTCGGCAAGCTTACGAACTTCATCTGCAACAACAGCAAAACCACGCCCATGCTCGCCTGCTCGCGCTGCTTCAATAGCAGCATTAAGAGCTAAAAGGTTTGTTTTATCTGCAATATCCTCGATTAAAGAGAGAACATCTTTTACTGATTGGGCATCAGCTGAGAGTTGGTTTAGACGCTGTGCAAGCTCTTCTTCAACCTGAGCATTCTCTTGAATCTTGTCTACTATGTTTAAAATATTGGCTTGAAGTTCTTGCAGGTTATCTTCTGCTTGAGTTGTAACTTCTTGAGTTTTTTCAACATTTTGTGTAGTTATAAGAAGTTTTTCTCCCATCTCATCGCTCATGTTTTTTGTCTCATGAACTAAGATGAATTCATGCTGCGCGCCATCACTGATTGAAGATGCATTAGCTCTCATATCTTTAGTATGAATGTTATTTCTTTGTGAAGAACCTTTTGCTTCATTTAAAACTTCTTTAACTTCTCTAAGGAGTTTTGTAAATGCATTTGAGACCTCTCCTAGCTCATCTTGATTCTTATACTCTATACTATCTCTAGATAAGTCCAAGGACTCTAGCGTCGATACTATGTTGTCGCGAATAGTATTGATAGATGTTTTGATAAAACGATAAAGGCTAAGATTTAATATAGTAGATACTAATATAAAAAATAGAATCAAGACTAATATATCGTAAAATGTTTTTTGCAGATTTGATGAAGTGTTATTGTAAATATTTTCAATTTTGGTATTTATTTTTTGCTCTATTGTGTTAAATTGCTTGTTTATGATTGCGCTTGAGAGGGCCCACTCGTTTGAAGCTATTGTCTCTAGAGTTTTTCTATCTTCTTTTGCATAAGCTTCTTTTAGCTGATTGAGAAGAGCATTAGAGTTGTTGTACTCATCTATGATTATATCAAATGACTTTTTTAAATTTGTATCTGCATAAAACGAGCTGCTTTGTATATTTTGTATAACCTCTTGCATATTCTTTCTTGTCTGCTCTAGTGCAATTCTTGCACCTTCAAAAGCTATAAGTCCTGTTAGAGAATTGGATAGATTGTTAGAGATTGAGTTGAAATCATTTATAGCATTTAGAAGTTGGTTATGTGGCTTAAAACTCTCTTCATAAATCATATTTAAAGAGGCTTTACCAGCATTAGAAGCGTTTAATGAAAAGTATCCAATTGTTACCATGCTTATTGTTATAACAAAAATATTACTAAGTAATTTTTTAGAGATAAGCAAATCTTTTTTATTGATTAAGAGTTTAAATATAAAATATAGAGCTATAAATATCAATATGGCAAAAATAATTCTGATGATTACATGAGATAAAAGAGAATCTTCTACCTTTGCAGTCTCTTCTTTTGTAACAATCTTTACTCCATCAATCTCAAGACCATCTTTTTTCCACTGGCCTATACCGTTTTTTAACCAGTAAACATTTGTATATCCATCTTTTAAAGAAGCAATAGCAGCTTTGTATGATTTCCAACAATTTTCGCCATTACAATAAAATATAAGAGTAGCTTTTTTATCAGTTGGTAGTCTTGAGTTGTGATATATATCATTGGAATTATCAAAATCAACAATTTTATTTTCACTACCACCTTTTTCATCATAGTAAGCAGAGATGGCACCATAGATATGTTCAAGTGCATATTCGGGGATTTTTCTAGTATCTACAAAGAGTGCGCCCTCTTTTTGTTTCTCATACGCTTGTTGTGTACTTAGGAGTTGGACACCATATTTTAAAGCCGTGTCGGCATCAGGAGTAATTGGTTTTGCAAAAAGACAAATAGACAAAGATGCCAAAAAAAACAGTATTTTACTAAGGCTCATTTTAAGTACCTGTATAATTAAATTTGATTTTAGTATATCAAATTAACATTAAATCAACTCAACATATATCTAGTATCTAAAATCGCTATTTCACACTCTAGTTTTATTTTAAATTCATTTAAAACGCGTTTTTGAGCCTCTTGTATGAGATATATTGCATCATCAAATGTACCACCACCATGATTTACCAAAAAGTTTGCATGTTCTTTACTAAACTCCATAGCACCGACTCTTAAACCTTTGAGTCCAACTGCTTCTATTAGCCTTCCAGCGTAGTCGTTCTTTGGGTTTTTAAAACAACTTCCTGCACTTGGTGTTGAGGGTTGATTTTGGCGCATTTTTTTAAAAAGTTCTACCATCTCTATGTTAAAACCCTTCTCTATCTTGAAGGTAGCCTCTAATATAGGGCTTTTAATGTTTGTAAATCTATATCCATACTCTATCTCATCTTTTAAAAAAATGCCCTCACATGTAGTTACCCAGAGGAGGTTGTTAAAAATCTCATACTCTTTTAGCCCAGCATTCATAAATACAAGCCCACCTAATGTTCCTGGGAGATGTGAGAGAAACTCAAAGTTTGCAATATCGTGTTTTTTACAAAATGAGGCAATTTTTCCAGATGGAGTGGCAGCACCAATTTTAAGAGTGTTATCTTCTATCTTTATATAGTCATATTTTTTAGATAGTTTTATAAGTGGCGGTGGATTTGTACCTATGAGGATATTGTTACATGAACCAATCAGATAAGCATCTTTATATACAGCAGAGCAATCCTCTAAAATAGAGACTTCATACGAGTCTCCAATTTTTATCGAAGAGAATTTAGAGAAATTGATACTCTGTTTTTTCATTACTCTACAAAGGTGGGCATCATGTTAAATACTTCTGTTGAGAAGTCTATCATTACATTTAGCATCCAAGGCATAGTTAAAATGATTACAATAGCAACGCCAACAATCTTGGGGATAAAGCTTAGAGTCATCTCGTTTATTTGAGTGGTAGCTTGAAATATACTAACCGCCAAACCTATAAACATACCTACAAGCAGCCCTGGAAGAGCGAGCATAAGGGCTATTTTAAAGGTGTCAATTCCAAGTGATATGAGTTTTGCTTCCATTATGAGTTTCTTATCTCTCTATATTCGCAAGGTATCATAAAATCTTCAACATGAGTAGGCGCATCATAGAAGCCATTTTTATATCCAATCTCAAAGAGTTTGTTAATTGCTTTGTACTGGATAGGACTTAACGTAATAGAATCATCGTTTGCATAGAGTTCAAGGTACTTATCTAGCGTCTGCGCATCAATGCGAACTAAAGATCTCTCTAAAAGCATTTGTGAGAGCTTATGTTTATGCTCTCTTGCTATGTGGACAGCTTTTGTTAGAGTATCTTCGTACTCTATGGCTTTGTTTAGTGGAATGGAGCGGCTAATCGCCATTCCACCAAGAGGAAGTGGTAACCCTCCACCTGAGAGCTCTAACCAAATATCCCACATTTCTCGTTCAACTTCAAGCTCACTATTGTAAGTTAAAATGCTCTCATGGATAAGGACTCCAGCATCAACTTTGCCATCTAAGACAGCTTGTTCGATATCTAAAAAGTTCATATAGGTTATCCGTGCATCTGGGTAAGCTATGCGAAAGAGCATCGCATTTGTTGTGTGTTCTCCACTAAGAGCTACTTTAAAGTTGCGCTTTAGAGTGGCACCTTTTCTTTTTATAACCTTTGGTCCATACCCATCTCCAAAACTAACAGCAGTTTTAAGTGGAGCATAATCCTCTTTGATGTGAGGGTAAAGAGCAAAACTGATAGCTACTATCTCATAGACTCCATTTAGAGCCTTTTCATTAAGCGTTTGAATGTCCTCAGCAATATTATCAAATAGAGTGCCATCCATATCAACCCAGCCAAACTTTATAGCATAATACATAAAAACATCATCAGCATCTGGGGAGTGTGCAATAAGCGTCTTTTTCAAAATATCTATCCATCCTCTAAAAAGTAATGCAGATTTTAGCTAAATAAGCATAAATTCTACATGTGTTTAAGTAAAAATTCCCTGCACTCATTCACTTTTAGAGGTTTAGAGTAAAAATAACCTTGAATATTAGGACACCCTTCTCTTAGAAGAAAATTTCTCTGCTCTTTTGTCTCTACTCCCTCAGCAATTAACTCCAAAGAGAGGTTATTTGCTAGGGCAATAATTGTCTTTACAATCGCAACATCATCTTTGTCGTATGGTAAATCTTTTACAAAACTGCGATCAATTTTTAGTTTATCTACTGGGAGGCGCTTTAGATACGACAAAGAGGAGTAGCCTGTTCCAAAATCATCAATAGAGATAGATATACCAAACTCTCTTATAGCATTAAGAGTAGATGTTACATGTAGATTGTGTTTCATAATAAACCCCTCTGTTATCTCTATCTCTAAGTCAGTAGCAGAGAGCCCAATAGCAGCTATTTTTTGGTGCAGGTATTCTACATAATTAACATCTTCTAACTGTTTAGCTGAGACATTGATTGAGAGTTTGCCACATTGTATATTTTCATTTTTCCATGCAAGAACTTGCTTAGCAGCCTCTCTCAACATCCATTTGTCAATTTCGATAATTAGTCCAATATCTTCTGCAAAAGGGATAAATTTTATTGGTAAAATAAGCCCAAGTTCTGGATGATTCCAACGGATTAGTGCTTCAAGTCCTATAACCTTATCAACTCTAGCATCCATTTTAGGTTGAAAATAGACTTCAAACTCACTGTTTTGGGTAGCTCTTCTTAAGTCGCTCTCAAGAGTAACTCTCTCAAGCGCTAGTTCTGTCATCCTTATATTATAGAATTGGTATATATTT
>NZ_JAQVKA010000095.1 GCF_028694895.1 Sulfurimonas sp.
AGCCTTACTCCAGCTAAGAGAATAGTCTTTGAGAATCAAAAAAGAAGCTACCATACGGATAGCTATTACACCTAACACCACTTGAAAACAAAAGGGTTGGTGAAATATAAAAAAAGTCCAAGCAAAAGTGACAAAAGTCAGAGTTATAATCACAAGAAAGTTAAGTATTCGTTTGTCTATAAAAAACACTATTCAAACCTTTTTTTATTATCTGCATATTTCATACTAAGTGATAATACCATAATAGCCATAAAAAAAAGCCAAAACCATATTGAACTTTAGCTTAATTTGTTCTAAATGGATTGGTTGGTTTGATATCTATTTCATAACCAAGAAAGCAAAGTATTTGGTTGATTGTAACTATACTTATATTTGCGATATAGCCATTTTCGAGCTTTGATAAAGTTGCTCTTGATATTCCACACTGCTGCGCTAAAGTCTCTTGGGATATCCCTTTTTGTTGTCGTAACTGCTTAATAGTTTTTCCAAGTTCTGATAGTATCATCATCAAGCTCCTTTATACTCACTTCTTTTAAAGATAATTTCCAACTATCCAGCATCATCTTGCCTATCTTAAAATCTTGATTTGTAGTCAAATAACCTTCTAGCTCACCTATACCCCACAAAAGCACTCTTTAGAATTTAACCACCTCGTATAATTTAGTTTACAGTTATACTACAAATATTGTATTTTGTAAAGTAATTTATACATTTATTACTCAAACTTTTTCTTGACCTCAACAAACCTATAAGCTGCATAAAGTAATACTAAACTAATAGCAAAACTTATTGCTATATTTGATACAAAATAAACTATCGCCAAAAGTAAAATATTTAAAACGCAATAACTAAGCCAAATTTTCCTTAATTACATCACAAATCATCTTTACATCATCTTTACTCATCGTTGTACCACTTGCTACACAAAGTCCTTTTGCAAATAAATCTTCACTTGTACCATCAACAATAGCTTTTGCATTTGAAAAAAGTTTTTGCATATGCATAGGTTTCCAAAGAGGTCTTGACTCTACATTGACTTCCTCTAAAGCCTTCATAATTTTATTGTAATCTGATTTTTCAAATATCATAGCCGTAAGCCATCTGTTACCTCTGGCTTCATCAAGCTCTGGCATAAAAGTTATCTCTTCTACATCACTTAAAAACTCTTTATACCACTCGTAAATTTCTCTTTTTTTGGCTACTCTATCTTCAATAACTTCCATTTGACCTACACCAATCGCAGCCAAAACATTTGACATACGATAGTTGTAGCCATATTCCTCATGCTCATAGTGGATGAAAGGCTCTTTTGCTTGAGTTGAGTAAAACTTAGCTTTTTCAATCCAATCCTTATTCGAACTCACGAGCATCCCACCTCCACTTGTGGTTAAGATTTTATTTCCATTGAAACTATATATTCCAAAATCACCAAACGTACCAGTATGTTTGCCATTATAAGTAGCACCCAAACTTTCAGCTGCATCTTCTATTAAGTAAACTCCATGAAGCCTACAAATATCAGCAATTTTTTCTATATCTGCACATTGCCCATACAAATGAGTCACTATCAGAGCTTTTGGTTTTTTAGTACATTCACACAGGTATTTATTGAGTAATTTAGGAGACAAATTCCAAGTTTCTTTATCACTATCAATAAATACTGGATTTGCTCCTTGATAAAGTATGGCGTTTACTGAACCTATGAAAGTAAAAGTTGAAGCTAGAACATCATCACCTTGACCAATACCTAACACTCTAAGAGCTAGATGAATAGCAGCTGTTCCACTTGTAACTGCAAGAGCATTTTTTGCTCCTGTATAGTTCTTGATACTATCTTCAAACTTGTTTACATATTCACCAAGAGGTGCTATATAATTGCTTTCAAACACTTTTTCGATATATTTAAGTTCATTTCCACTCATATGCGGGGCACTCAAAAAAATTCTTTTATTCATTTTATATCCTCTATTTCTATACATGGATTACCATATGCTTTTTTAAAATTTCCTATATTTTTTACTACAGTTGAACCGGCACCTATTATGGTGTAACTTCCTATAATTATACCCTGTATCACTTGTGATCCTATTCCAATATGAGTATGTTTACCTACCTTTACATCTCCTGCAAGTGCAACGCTAGGTGAAATATGTACAAAATCATCTATGATACACTCATGCTCTACCACACTAGAAGTATTTAGTATCACACCATCTCCTATGGTAGCTTTTGCATTTACTACTACATTTGGCATCACAACTATACCTTTGCCTATGGTTACACTTGGAGATATTATGGCACTTGGATGAATCAAACTCACTATCTCAAAGCCACTACTTTGAACTTTTGCAAATAGTTTCGCTCTTATATTATTATTTCCAATACCAAACACTATTGGAATAGAACTCTTATCTTTTATATCTTCAAAAGTTGGATATTCATTAGTTCCATCATCTATAAAAATAATATCATCATATCCACATGCGTTTGCTATATCTGCCACAACTAAACCATGCCCACTAGCACCGTAAATATATATACTTTTACTCATCATTTGACTTCTTTAATTTTATTTGGTACAATACTTTCATTAATTCGCTGCTCCCTTTTAGTGAGTGTAGCCTCCCCTCTATCTTGAGGGGTTTTTTTACTATTCCAACCATCGAAGTTTTCAATATCTTCCATCATTACTTCCCGTAAACTTTTCCATAGTAGCACTTGTATTTGAGCTTATATCACTTCTTTTTACAACCTTCAAAAAAGTCATCCAAAGTATTTTCATATCCAACCAAAAAGATTGATTATCCACATACCATACATCGTACTCAAACTTTTGCTCCCATGATATAGCATTTCGTCCATTTACTTGAGCCCATCCTGTAATACCTGGCTTTACATCATGTCTTCTTTTTTGAGTTTCATTATATAGATCAAGATACTCTATAAGCAGAGGTCGTGGTCCCACAAAGCTCATCTCACTTTTTAACACATTGAAAAGCTGTGGAAGTTCATCTAAGCTTGTACTTCTTATAAACTTACCTATTCCAACTAATCTTTGCTCATCTGGGAGTAGATTTCCATCTGCATCTTTCTCATTTGTCATAGTTCTAAACTTATAGATACCAAATATTTTTTCTTTATATCCTGGTCGTTTTTGTCTAAATAATATTGGGCTACCCATTTTCCATAATATGAGTAAACTTATCATTATATAGATAGGTGAAAAAAGGATTATTAATAATAGTGCTAAGGTTTTGTCAAATAGTGTTTTAAGCATTTTTAGGAAACCTTAACTCATTTATTTTATCTATGTATTCTTTTGCTAATTGTGAATATTGTCTATTTTGATAAATCCACTTTTTACCATTTTCGCCAAGTTTTTTTCTTTCTTCTTCGCTTAAATTAACTATACTTAAAATTTTATCTTTTAAATCATTAGGACTTGAGGTATTTTCAAAGTAGCCACAATTAGCTTCATTTATCATAGATGGATAACCTGTGTATGATGCAATAATTGGTTTGGCAGCTAACATGTATTCAACAACTTTATTCATTGACTGTCCATAATCCCAAACTTTTGAATTTTTTGTTGATAAATACAAAATATCACATTTTTGTAAAAAATATTTAACTTCATTTTGTCCAATACGAGGCAAAAAAGTTACATTGGTACAATTTTTTAGCTGTTCTTCAAAAGTAGCTTTTAAATCACCACTTCCTACTAGCATAAAATGAATATTCTCATTATTCTTTAAAAGCTTAATCGCTTCTATAAATGGCTCTAATGCATTTGTTATTCCCATACTCCCTGCATAACCTACTATCACTTTATTTTTTGGAAAAACTTCATCAAAAGGATTATTATCCATAATCTCTTCTTGATAATTTATAGGATTAAAACCTAAAGGGGAACAATGAAAAGGCTTTTCATATCCTAAAATATTTTTAACATGTAAATCAAGTTTTGGCATTGTTCCTACTACTAAATCAGCTTTTTTGTATCCAAACTTTTCAATAAAACCAATCAACAAAACCAAAGGATGCCATTTTGAGAATCCACCCTCTTCTGTCATTGTTAAAGGCCAAATATCTCGTATTTCAAAAACTAAAAAAGCATTAAATTTTTTTTTCAGATAACACCCATAGATTATAGAGAATATTGATAAAGATGAAATCAAAACTACATCAGGTTTATCAATTTTATTGAAATCCAATTTAAAGAGTTTTCTTTCAAAATCAAACCAACTCAAAACCCTATCAATTGAAGCAGTTTTTGTATATTTTTTAGTTTTAACCCAACACAATGGCACTTCATCAACTACTTCAAAATTATAAATTTCACTTGTTTCAGGATAAGTTGAAAAATGATTTGAATTAGAAGTAATCAAAGTTGCATTATGACCTAACTTAATAAATTCTTTTGCTAATACAAAAAGCCTAGCTGGCATTTTACTATAATTTGGTGGACTTGCATATTTTGAGATACAAAGTATATTCATATTTTAATCTTTCTTATAAAGTTTTGGTATTGAGTTTACTATTTTAATAACCTCTTCAAAATCTAAACCTAAAGCATCAAGATACCATCTTATGTTTTGATATCTTGGTTGATTTTCATCTTCTACAAGTTCAAGAGCTTTTTCTCTTGTGAGTTGTCCTTCTCTTATTTGATTACTTCTAAATGTATCATGCTCTGTAAATCCTGCTACTGTATAGTAAACATAGTTATAAAATCCAGCTGTTCCATCACCTATTCTCCAAGTAGTACTTGTGTCTATAGCTGTTTCCCAGTCATATTGATTTATCAAAGTATCGTTTACAGTTTTTTCATCCCAAGCCCAATAATCAAATATATGATAATAATCCTGCTTTTCGGTAAAACTTCTATAGTATTCACCAGAAAGTGTATCCCACAAAGAGCTATTAAAATAACTTGGACTTTCAAGCATAGCTTTAAATCTTTTACTATGATATCTAAGCTGCTTCATGATTCCATGACTATAAACTCTTTTTTCTTCAAAATCAGGTGCTATTCCTAAAAAGCCTGTTTTAAAGTGTGTCACTTCAAGTGGATTTACTCCCCAAAGATTTAGATTTATTCCTGTTTGTTTTTTGATATCTTCGACATATCTAAAGAAGTGTTTATCTCCAGCTGTTAACATAGCCATCATACCAAGATGAGGAGATTTAAGCCATGCTTGAAGATTCATCTTGATATTTTTTCTTTTTTGAGATATG
>NZ_JAQVKA010000096.1 GCF_028694895.1 Sulfurimonas sp.
TTTAATATCTCTTTTGTAACATCTCCTCCGCTAACAAAAGAGATGCCAAAGTTTAGTCTTATTATGTTTAAAATCCACTCTATATACTGCTCAAAAAGTGGCTTATCAAGGCCATAAACAGCCTTTAATGCATTGATGGCTTCTGGTGTCATATTTGGATTTAACTCTCCTGCGCCAAAAAAACTGTTTGGTGCTGCATGTATCGCCAAAAATGAGATAAGTGAGATAAGAAAAAGCATAAATAGTATATAAAATATTTTTTTGAGTAACTGTTTCATGGGAAGGATTATACCAAAAAGAGGAGCTAAGCGAGAAAACTTAGCCCCTTATAGAGAAAATAGGAGGTAGAGAGTTTGTTAGAAATTATATGTTAGATATACTTGAAGATGAGTTGTGTCTTCATCTGTATTAGCAATATTGTCTTCAATATTATCAAAAATAATAGCAAGAGAAGTATCTAGTGGTCCAAAAGATTTAGATGCAACTAAAGCAATTTCAGTAACTTCAGCATCTGCATTTGGATTAACAGTAGAACTAGCAGCAACATTGATATCAGAATAGTAGTAACCAGCAAGTAAATTAACTCCATAAACTGTTGTCTCGGCTGTTAAAGAGTAAGCATCTGCGCCAATTTGGGAAACGCTTCCATAAGCCCACCACATTTCAGTATACAGTTTTGATTGAGCACCAGAACCATTTCTAGACGTTGCAGAACCTTCACCAGTTGCAACGTTAGCTACACCAATAGTACCTTCGTCATCAACAGAAGAATATGCCAATTTGATTGTACCAAGTTCATTTGCTTTATATCCTAACATTAGAGCATAAGCCTTATCTTTGTCAACCCCTGAAATCAACTTATCAGCATCAACTTGAACATATTGAGCACCAGCTAAAATACCATCAACATCTATATCAGCTTGTAGCCAATATGCTTCTGCCATTTGTTGAAGAGAGTAGTACCAAGCACTAAGAGTTAAAGGTTTAACTGAGTTATTTATAATACCTGCAACATAAACACCGTCTGTTCCAAAAGTATTGAACTTACCATCTTGAGCTAAATAACCAGCTTGTGCAGCGCTAGCATAACCATTCACTGCATTTAGTCCTGTAAGCGCTTTATTTCCAGCTGTATCTAAACCATCAGCAGAACCATTTGACTTACCAACCCACGCACCAACTAAAGTTGTGTCTGGAATGCTTTGGTTAATTAAGACAGCTGCTTCAAAAGTATTTTGATCAACTCCCCAAGTCTCTGTAAATGCTAAAGGCGTGTCCAAAGATTGGCGACCAACTTTAGCAGTTGTGTCAAATGCAGTTCCAGCAACCCATAATTCACCTAAATAAAATGTATCATCTAGTTGTAATCCACCTGCAAATGTTGCAGCATTATTCGATGTTATACCATGAGCGTTTGACCATGTATTATCAACAAGGTTATTCTCTAAACCTAAAGTAGTTACATAAGTACCTTTTACACCAGCAGAAACACCTTTTGTCAAGTCTGTTGTTAGTTCTAAATTAACAGCAGCATTTCCATATGATCCTTCTGAATCAAACAGAGATGTTTTGTTTCCTAAGTAAGTACCAGTATCACTATCCATAGTTCCGTAAAACAGTTTTACATCACCAGATACTTTTGTGTTCTCAATTGCAAATACACTTGAACCTATTAGTAATGTTGCTACCAGACTTAATTTTATTAATTTCATTTTTTGTTCTCCCAAACTTAAAATTGTCAACATTATGTCATATAGTTTTTTAATTTAATATTAATTTATGTATGAATTCTTATTACTTTTATAAGAATGTTAAATACTTTATGTATAATAGTGTCATGAAAACAGTAATTATGACAATATTGATAGCTATATTCTTTATATCTTGTTCTAAAATAGATGGTGTAAATCCATCTCAGAACAAGGCACTAATGGATGTAGCTGGAAAAGAAGAGAAGGCAAATAGTGGCTATATGCAACAAGCACTTGATAATTGGATAGAGAAAGATTGGACACCAACAGTTGAGAAAGATGAGAGTATAAAAAAGAAAAACGAGGATGAGAGTAGAGATTTTACTATTCAAGAGTATGTTGATAAAATTACGATTTACGCAAGTGAGCAAAATGCAACTTCAGATGAGTCACATAGTCAAAAGATTAAGACCATGCCTGTAATTGGTAAGTAGAAGTTCTCTCTTGCTGTGTGCAAGAGAGTCTTTGGGATAGGAGTTTACTCTCTAGCATCCCAACAAAAGACTGTCTTACCATCTGTAGTCTCCTCAGCTGCTGCCATACCCATGATGTTATATCCAGCGTCAACATAGTGAATCTCACCAGTTACACCAGAAGCTAAATCACTAAGTAGATACATAGCAGAGTTACCTACTTGTTCTGTTGTTACATTTTTCTTAAGTGGAGCATTTACTTCGTTCCAGTTAAGTATCTGTTTAAAGTCACCTATTCCAGCAGCTGCTAGAGTTCTAATCGGTCCAGCTGAGATAGCATTTACACGTTGACCTTTTGCGCCAAGTTCTGCTGCCATATATCTTACAGTTGACTCTAGTGCTGCTTTTGCAACGCCCATAACATTGTAGTTTACTATATACTTTGGACCACCAAGGTAAGATAATGTAAGTATAGAAGCATCATCACTTAAAACTGACTCTAAACGATTTGTTAAATCAATAAGTGAGTAAACAGAGATATCCATAGCAATCGCAAAAGCGCCCTTTGTAGTCTTCATAAAAGGCTCACTAAGTGCCTCTTTTGGAGCAAATGCTACAGAGTGAACTAAAAAGTCAATCTTGCCAAAATCTTTTGCAATCAAACCCGCAATGTTTTGCATGTGTTGTTCATTTGATACATCAAGCTCATATACTTTATCACTACCAAAGCTCGTAGCCAATGGCTCTACTCTCTTTTTAAGTGCATCATTTAAGTATGTAAAAGCTAACTCTGCTCCCTGTTCGTGACACGCTTTTGCAATTCCATACGCTATTGACTTATCGTTTGCAAGACCTACTATTAAACCTCTTTTGCCCTTCATTACCATTAACTTCTCCTTTATAATCTATTTTTTTTCTAAATTTTGTGCGTGTTCACACATTGTACAAAAATGCTCTGCGTACAAGGCAGCGCTTCCAACTAAAACTCCATCAACATTATCTAGCGTTAAAAACTCTGTTATATTTGATACTTTTACACTGCCTCCATAAAGAAGAGGTGCAGCTGATTTTATCTTTAAATCTTTATGCACCATCTCTATATCTTCAAGTGTTGGAGTTAAACCACTGCCAATCGCCCAAACAGGTTCATAAGCAATGATAAGATTCTCATAAGCAGTATCAATACCCTCGTACTGCTTTGAGATATACTCCATCATCGCCTTGTGTCCCATCTCTCGAACATTTAAAGGCTCGCCTACACAGTAGATAATTTTAAACCCTAAGTTTTTATAAAAATCAAACTTTGCTATTAACGACTCTTGAGTCTCGCCTATAACGTGTCTTCTCTCGCTATGTCCAATTAGAATAGTTTTAATTCCAAACTCTTCTAGCTGCTCATATCCTATCTCACCAGTAAACGCTCCATTTACTGCAGGGTAAGCATTTTGGGTGCCAACAACTACCTTTGATGTGCTACTCATTAAATTAGAAACTGCTGGAAAAACAAAAACTTCTTGCGAGATATTGTGTTGATTTAAAAAGTGTTCTACCTCTTTTATATATTTGGCAGTTTTTTCTCTTGTTAAATTTGTTTTTAGGTTTGCTGCAATTATCATACGTTAAACATCTTTACGCATTAAAGATGCTACACCTGGTAGAACCTTACCTTCAAGAAGCTCCAAAGAAGCCCCTCCTCCAGTTGAGATAAATGTCATCTCATCATCAAGACCAATTCTTTGAACCAAGTCAGCAGTATCGCCACCGCCTACAATTGTAGTAGCATAACTATCAGCTACAAAATGTGCTATCTTGTTTGAGCCACGAGCAAATTTATCCATCTCATAAACTCCCATAGGTCCATTCCAAAGCACTGTTTGAACATCGCTTAGAACCTCACCATAAAGTCTTACCGTAGCAGGTCCTATGTCTAATCCCATCCAAAGGTGTGGAATCTCTTGAAATGAGACGATTTTGCTTATTGCATCTTCTGAGAATTTATCAGCAACGACTATATCCACAGGCAAGTAAAACTTAACTCCAAGTCTCTTTGCCTCATCCATAATGCGCCCAGCATCTTCTAGCAAGTCGTCCTCAACAAGCGAAGAGCCTATGTCATAGCCTAGTTTTTTCAAAAATGTAAAAGCCATTCCGCCGCCAATGAGGACTTTATCCACACGAGGGAGCAGATTTATCAACGCTTCAAGTTTTCCTGAAACCTTACTTCCCCCTACAATAGCGGCAAATGGGCGTACAGGCTTTTGTATGATTTTTCCCAAAAAGTCTATCTCTTTTTGAAGTAAAAATCCCGCTGCTTTATGTTTATCATCAAAAAAGTGCGTAATTCCCTCAACTGAAGCATGCGCGCGATGGCTTACTCCAAATGCGTCATTTATATAAAAATCTGCCATTGATGCCAATTTTTTTGATAACTCTTTATCGTTGTTTGTCTCGCCCTTTTCATAACGAAGGTTCTCAAGCATTAGAACTTCGCCAGATTTTAACTCGGCAGCCTTTTTTATCGCATCAGGCCCAACAACATCGCTTGAGAGTTCAACTTCTCTCTTTAGAAGCTGTTGGATTCTTCTTGCTACTGGAATAAGTGAATATTTAGTAACAACTTCTCCATCTGGACGACCAAGATGAGATGCTAAAATAACCGCGCAATCTTGATCAAGACAGTAGTTGATTGTAGATAATGCTGAGCGGATACGACGATCATCAGATATGTTTCCAAACTCATCCATAGGGACATTAAAATCACATCTTATAAAAACTCTCTTACCGGCTAACTCTAAATTTTTAATGTTTAATAGTTCCAAAAGCCTATCCTACTTACTAATGTATAGCGCCATGTCTAAGAGTCTTGAAGAGTACCCCCACTCATTATCATACCAAGCCATAATCTTTACCATATCTCCATCAATAACTTGTGTTTAATCTTCTGCAACAACAGCGCTATACTCACATCCAACAAAATCTTGAGATACTCTCATCTCCTTATCCATTAGAAGAAGACCTTTTAAAGAGCCCTCAGC
>NZ_JAQVKA010000097.1 GCF_028694895.1 Sulfurimonas sp.
AAGAGCTAACGAAACTAGAGACTACGATATTATCGCCGAAAAACCTCACCAAACAATAATCGAATATAGAACTTTTAATGAACAATCAAGTTTAGCAGATGCAAGAGATATTATGGAAGTTCTTGGAGATGCTAAAGAGTATTGTCAAGCCATAGGTGGCAATGGAATATACGGTGATCAAGTTATAAATGAATTGCAAGAGCTGCCAACATCATTTAGTATGGACTATGTACAATATAGAAATGATATGACAAGACAAGGTTTTGGTCATTATAGTGGCTTTTACAAATGTGCTTCGGCTAAAGACAGTTTTGAGATTGAATATATGAAAAAAGATATTGCTCTTCGACAAAATAATATGATGGGCGGTGGAACTTTAAGAACATATTCAAGATACTACCTCACCACTCACGATAATATTCAAAACACAAATTCAAAATTTTGGCTTCAAAGTAAAAAATACAAGGATACAGTAGCTAAAAGCAACACTCCTAAAGAGTTATTTAACATTGATAGCACGGCTCAAATGCCTTGGGGTTATGAGAGAATAACTGGTGCTCAAAAATATTGTAGTTACAATGGTGGGAATTTATATATTGCAAACGCTCTAAGCTCTTATAAAAAAATGGATATTGAAGATTATTATTTTGCGAGATTGGAACAAATAAAAGATACGAGTAGTATTAATATCTTTATGGATAAAGATTATGTATGGTGCGAGAACTCAAGCAACAAAGCTCAAGAGTTTACACTGGTACATAATGGCTCTACTATTGATTTTAAACAAAGTGTTGATAAAGAGTATCTTGAGACAAAAGGTGTATCGTTTGCAAAGGCCACATCGGATACTATTCCCTTAAAAACCTCAACTCAGAGTAAAGAGTTATCAAAAGAGACTGTTATGACAGAATACAATCAAAAAAAAGTAGCAGCTCTTGGAGTAGAGCAAGAACTAGCAACATATACACTCTCAACTAAAACGGATACATATAAGTCAATAGGACAAATTCAATATGAAACATCTTACAATGGTATTGAGCCAGATGGTTGCGAGTATGCAAGTGTTACTAAAAGGATGTTGCAAAATGCTCAGATCCAAAACTTTAAACAATGCAACGGCGGACAATTATCTTATGTTGGTAGAACTGGAGTAGAAGAGCTTACAGATGAAGCTAAAGAGCAGCTACAATCTGTTAGCAAAAGACTTGAAGCAAGTTGTAAACTACAAAATCAAGCAATGACTAAAATTAATGAATTTACATTTAAGTGCTTCAAAAATCCTTTTAATAGTAGTTATAAATTTATAATTATGAAAGATGGTAAACTAATCAGTAAGGGAGCAGGGGAGTGATTTATCCTCATCTCTCCACATATTCATTAACTGAATAATTTGGTGGTTATCAAGGGAAGAGAGAAGATTAAGAACTCCTATGACAGATTTTGGTGTATTCGTACTATTCGCCCATTTATGAAAGTTTATCCCTGCAAAATCTGCAATGCTACCCATCTCATCATAAGTCATTTTTTGACTGGTGTTCGTAGCGAGCATACCTTTACTTTTTAGGATTAAACTTGCTAATTTTTCTTGATCTCTCTTTTTCATTCGCCTCTCTCTAAAATAAATTGCTATACAGTATATAAAATAGTATTATAGATTAACTTATTTTAATCTTACTTTAAAAAAACTTTATATACAATTCTAGCATAATATATTCTAAAAGGGGGTGCTGCGATAAAAATACAACTTTTGGATGCCAAAAGAAACGGTGACAAACTAAAGTAGTCAAATCAACTTATAATAAAAGGAGTTTTTATTGAAGAAAATTGCAATTCTCTTCGCATTATTCGCTTTCTTAGGAACGGCGGCTTTTGCAGGTACAACGGATAATTTAGGTGCTCAAAGCTTATGGAATACATTAAGTGGATGGCTAGATGATACTTATGTTGCAAGAATTATCGCATTGATGTTCTTTGCGGTTGGTGTATGGAGAGCTTTCGCTGGTTCTATCTTACAGTTCTTCTTGATGCTCGGTTTTGCTGTGTTAGTTACACAAGGAAATACGATCATTAGTGCTATCAATAGTGCAACTTTCTAATGTAAAGGCGGAGTTACCTCCGCACTTACATTGTGGTTTTTTGAGGTTTTTCTCAAAAGACTTGAATAAACCATATAAAAAAAGGAGTTAATGGTGAAGCCAAATGATTATGTTGAAATCAATAAATTCATAGACACTAAGCCTATGTTTGGGAACTGGGAAGTTGATACTTTAATGGTGTTTTCTGTTTTTGTAGGTATCGCCATTATGTTCACAAAAGGGTTTATCCCCTTTGCTACATTTTTTGGAACTGGTGTACTAGCAGCTACACTTTATGAAAAAATCAAAAAATCAAAAATTAAAGGTTTTTTCCTGCATATACTTTATATGTTGGGAATAAGACAACCTAAGACACTTCCACCGTCTTATATGAGATACTTTATAGGAGCGTAATAGAAATGCTATTTGACAAATTCAAATTTAAAATGGATAAGTACATATACGAGAATTGGACTTTTCGTATTGTTACTATCGTGTTGCTCGGTGTGATCATATTCCAATCATATCTAATCAGTAGTCGTATGGATAATCAAAAAGTGGTGTTTATGCCACCAAAAGTTGTAAATCAAGAGTTTTGGGTTACTGGTAATGAAGTATCAAAATCTTACCTTAACGAAATGGCTCAATTTACAGTATTTAATCTTATGAATGTAACAAAAGAGACTGCAAAACACAATATAGATAATTTACTGGTTCTTGTTTCTCCAGATTATTACTATGAAGTTAAAGCAAACCTTATAGAACAAATGAACTATATCACTGATAATGCTATTAGCAGGGTGTTCTTTCCATCAGTTGTAAATGTTGATCAAAAAGGTCTCATCAAAGTTACTGGTGTAATGAAAGATATTATCTCAGATAAGATAATGAAATCAGAGCAAGCGGTGGTAAGGATTGAATACCAAATTAAGCAAGGTAGATTTTGGATCTATGATATTAAAATTACTAAGGATGATAAATGAAGAAAATATTATTAATGTTGATAATGGCTACGGCTCAAATATTTGCCGTAACTGTAATTGATAACCCTACATCGGAGACAATTACAATAAATGTATCAAACAAAAGTGTTAATAGAATAGTTCTTCCCTCTAAAATACTGGATGTTGCTTATTCTAAAGAAAAAGGTGTGGATATTAAAATAGCTGATAATCAAGCATTTATAAAGTATGTACCTATTCAAAAAGAGCAAGTGCAAGTTATCGCAAAAGATAAAGTAGAGAAAATTGGTGAGCCAGAAATCATTTATGACAAAGCAAAACCATCGGAAGTGTTTTTTGTAACAGATGGTAAAACTTATGCTTTTGCTTTTAACCCTCAAGACATAGAAGCTGAAACAATTATAGTTAATGACTTCACTAAAAAAGCCGAAGAGATTGTGAGATATGAAACAGATGATAGCTACATCTCGACACTTGCAAAAATTTCTCAACAAATTTTAAAAGGTGGTTCACCTCAAGGGTATAAAGTGAAGCAAGTTGATAATCTTTTAAGTGATGTAGCTGATTTGAAAATAAAAGAGGTTGCAACATACGAGGGTGTTATCTACACTGCATCACTGGTTGAGGTTTTAAATAAAACAGATAAACCAAAAAAATTAAATCCAAAAGAATATATCAAATATGCAACTGGAACTCCAAAATCAATTACTGCTTACTATGACAATGAAGTAAATCATCTTCTACCATTTGGAAAAGCTCTTGTAGTGATTGTGACAAAGGCTGAAAAATGAGTAACATCTTTTTGAAATTGTTTAGTAATGACCGTGATCCGTCTAATGCTGAAAACAATCAAAAAATGAATAAGGTACTTATTTTTATCGGATTGTTTGTTGCAATGGCGGTTCTTTTAATGATGGTGAGCGATGAGAAAAAAGAGGACAAACGAGATGTAGGTTCTTTTAAAATCGTTGAAGAGGACACAATGGCTAAAACGAGATGGGTTGGTGATGCAGCTGTGGATCTTAAAATAGCAAAAAAACAAGTTGATGGTCTCAATAAAGATAATGATAAACTGAGTAAAGAGCTTAGTGATTTGAAAAAAACGATTGTTGATATAAAAATGCAACAAGATAAAAACAACAAAGCTCAACCTCAATCTCAAAACACAAAAGATAATCAACCTTTTCCTTTTGGAGATAATAATAAAGGCTTGTATTCAAACTATCCAAAACCAAATGACGGCGAAAACAGTACAACTGGAGCACTTGGTATAAGCCAACTTGGAGATGTTCCAGAGGTTCAAAGAAAAGCTGTCACAAAGTACACTAGAGTAGAGGGAGCTTTGGAATATACACAAGTTGCAAAGCCAATAGATCCAGAAAAAAAAAGTAAGCCAAAAGATAAAACAGTAATTTCAACTGATTCTATCACAAAAGCGGTTCTTTTGTCTGGGATGGATGCTCCAACGATGACTCAAGCTAAAACCTCACCGCTTCCAGTTCTAATGAAAGTAACAGATTTATCAATCCTACCAAACAGATGGAAATATGATGTTAAAGAGTGTTTTCTTGTAGGAGAGGGTTACGGTGACTTGACTGCTGAGAGAGCATATATAAGAACAAATAACATCTCTTGTATCACAAATAAAGGTAAACATATAGATATGCCTTTTAAAGGTGCTGCAACTGGTGAAGATGGAAAACTTGGACTTAAAGGTGAAGTTGTAACAAAGCAAGGTGCATTATTGGCTAGAACTTTAATTGCAGGGTTCCTACAAGGTGTAGGAGATGCTTTTGCTCAACAAAACCAAGTCGTTCTAACTGGTACAACTGGTACAACCACAACAACAAATGATTTGAGTGCAGGACAAGCGATGGAAATGGGAGCGTTTAGTGGACTTTCAAAATCTGCTGAAAAACTGGCCGATTTTTATTTGAAAATGGCTGATCAAATTGCTCCAGTAATTGAAATCTCGGCTGGAAGAGAAATTAATATTATAACAACACAAATGGTAGAGCTGAAAACTATCGAAGAGATGGAGCAAGCAGGCGGTAACACTAATCAAGGAGATAAGAAATGATGAAAATGGGATTAATGAGAAAAATGGCACTAAGTATTTTTGCATCTGCGGTGGTTTTATATGCGGATGCAGCAACGG
>NZ_JAQVKA010000001.1 GCF_028694895.1 Sulfurimonas sp.
GAACGATATTGATATACTCTTCATTACCTACAGCGCCAACAGTAGCCATACACTCACCAAGAACTAAACGCATCTCAGATGAAGGCATACGAAGTGAAACATACTTACCATCACGACCCATAATTTGTGCACTTGTTCCAGCTGAACGAACCATTTGTCCGCCTTTGCCTACTTTTAACTCAATATTATGAACTGATGTACCAACTGGGATATTCATAAGTTTCATTGCATTACCTGGTTTAATGTCTACACCTGCTTCATCAGCGATAATAGCATCTCCAACATTTAAACCTTTTGGTAATAAAATATATCTCTTGTCACCATCTGCATATGTAATAAGTGCAATACGGCAGTTACGATATGGATCGTACTCAACTGTACTAACTGTACCAGCGATTCCAAATTTATTTCTTTTAAAATCAATAATACGGTAAAGCTTTTTAGCACCAGCTTCTCTGTGACGAGATGTAATACGTCCATTGTTATTTCTTCCAGCGCTTGCAGGAAGTTTTATAAGAAGTGAACGAACACTTGGTTTAGAAGTTATGTCTTTGTTTTCAACATTTGTATAAAAACGACGAGACGGGGTTGTTGGTTTATAAGATTTTATTGCCATGTTACACCGCCAAACTTTCTATTTGTGCACCTTCTGGTAACTTCACATAAAACTTTTTAAAGTCATTTTGTTTACCAGCAACACCACGGAACTTTTTAATTTTTCCGCTTTGATTTAGTGAGTTAATTCTTGTTGGAATAATTCCAAAATACTCACGAAAAACCTCTTTAAGACCAGTTTTACTCATACGAGGAGAAGTTTGCACAACGATGATTCCATCCTCTTGCATACCTAAAGTCTTCTCTGTATAAAGTATAGATTTAATATCTGTAATATCTGCCATTTACTTAGCCTCTCCTACAAGATTTTCCCATACCGCTTTTTCGATCACGAGTGAGCGATAATTTGCAGCTAAATAAGCATTTAATTCATTCTCTTCAATCACGTAAGTGCTTGCGATATTTTCAAATGCTAAATAAGTTTTTTCATCTAAAACAGTTTTTACAAAAAGAGTATCTCTTTGGTTTAACGCTTTAAACAAAGTAGCAGCATCTTTTGTTTTACCAGATGCTATTTCGATGCTATCAACGATGAATAAACTACCATTGTTTGCATGCTCATTAAGTGCAAAGTTAAGTGCAAGTTTTTTTTGCTTTTTATTAACTTTGAGGTCATAGTTACGATTGTTACTTGGACCAAATGCTTTACCACCACCAACAAACACAGGTGAACGACGAGATCCAGCACGAGCACGACCGCCGCCTTTTTGAGCCCATGGCTTCTTACCACCACCTCTAACTTGTGAACGCGTTAGTGCTGATGCACTATTTGCTCTCATCGCAGCTTGAGCTGACTTTACATATAGATATAAGTTATGAGGATTAATACCAGAAAAACTCTCTGGTAGTGTTAACTCAGAAGCTTTTTCCATTTTTTCATTTAGAACTATTGCGCTCATTATCTAGCTACCTTTACACGACCTAAAGAACCATTAGCTCCAGAAACTGAACCAATAACCGCAATTATTTTGTTTTCAGCATCAAAAGAGATGATTTCATTCTTCACACTATTTTGTGTATTTCCGTATTGTCCAGGCATTTTCTTGCCCTTCATAACACGACCTGGCCATTCTGCATTACCGATAGAACCTGTTCTACGGCCAAATCTATGACCATGTGCTCCAGGACCACCACCAAAATTCCAACGTTTCATTGCACCTGAAAAACCACGACCTTTAGTTGTAAAAGTAGATTTAAGAACTTTAGCTTCTGCTAAAGGTGTTAAATCTATATCACCAGCCTCGCTATTTGCTACTTCTAAAGTAACAAAACGGTTAAATTCAGAAGAAATGCTGTATTTCTTTTGCTGACCCTCAATTGCCTTATTCATTTTCTTGCCACTTTTATAAGCAACAATCCCAGTGTTTTCATTAACTTCGCATACTTTAGCATCCAATACTCTTAATAGAGTAACAGGCTTTGAAGAATTTGCGATAGTACGGCTCATGCCGATTTTTTCAACAATATATTCCACGATGATCTCCTACTTATCCATAGAGCGAACTTCTACGTCCACTTCTGGTGCAAGATCTAGTTTCATTAGAGAATCTACTGTTTCAGGCGTTGCTGAAACTATATCAATTACTCTAGCGTGCATACGAATTTCAAACTGCTCACGTGAACTTTTGTTTATGTGTGGAGATTTGATAACAGTATATTTACGAATCTTTGTTGGTAAAGGTATCGGACCACGAATTACCGCGCCTGTACGCTTAACAGCCTCTACTATTGACGCTACAGATCTATCAAGTACACGATGATCATAAGCTTTCAATTTTAAACGAATTTTTTCCATGTTTTTCCTTCTAAAGAACTCGTCAGGTCTAGCCTAACTATATTAAGGGAGCGGAATTGTACCCAAAGCATCTCAATAATTCAAGAAAATATAGGCTAAATTTTGAAATATCTTTAAATTTATTTCCTTTTAATAAGGAAGTGGTAAAATTGCAACATGGAAATATTATTAGAAGAGTTATACAAGACTGATATAAATATAGAAAAATTTCACACAAGAAAGCTTTTTTTAGACGAGAAAAGCTATCAAATAAATGGAATTACACAAACTGGAAAGACAAAACTTGTCAAAAACTATCTTTTAGGACTAAAAAAAAGTAGCTATCTATATATAGATTGCAGAGATTTACGTATAGATAAAGAACGTCTTAATAAAACTCTTGGGGATTTTTGTACAACTAATAAGATAAGCACTCTTGTTCTTGACAACTACTCTGCTGATATAAACATAGTAAATGTTGCTCAACTACTTATCTGCTCTGAAGTACATTATAAGTTTGATTTTTTAAGAGCACTAAAACTTTATCCACTTGATTATGAGGAGTTCTTGGCTTTTGAGTATAAGTATGATTCAACAGCACTAAACCATTTTTTTAAACTTGGTGGATTTCCTTCCATGCATAAAGTAAGCTCTGATGAGAGAGCACTGTTTCTTCAAAAAGCTTTAAAAAATACGCTAAGCCTTATAGAGATAGACATATTGATTTTTTGTACAAAAATGATGGCACAAAAAATATCGCCATACTCTATATATGAGCGTTTAAAACATACGCAAAAAATATCAAAAGATAAGCTCTACAGCTCATTTGACATGCTTTGCTCAAAAGGATATATTCATCAGCTTCAAAAAGTAGGCCATCCAAAAGCGATAAGAAAGATATACCTATGCGATATATCTTTAAAATCAGCTCTAACTATAGAGAAGCAATTTAATAAACTCTTTGAAAATATGATATATTTAGAGCTTTTAAAATCTGACAGAGATGTATTTTATGATGAAAATATCGACTTTTATCTTCCATCGTCTGATGAAGTTATCTTAGGGATGCCTTTTGCTGATGAGAGAATGCTTTTTAAAAAGATGGAAGCAATAGAAGCTTTTTTATTTACCTATCAGATAAAGAGAGTTACCGCAATTACTATGAGTACTGAGGGTAGAATGAGCCACCCACTCTCTGATGTGGAGATGGTTCCCTTTGATATTTGGGCATTAGGAGATTAGATGTATAAGAAACTTTGCGGCATAGATGAAGCTGGGCGTGGCCCAATCGCTGGGGATTTAGTTATGGCTGGATGTATTTTGCACAATAGAGTTGATGGGCTTGATGATTCAAAAAAATTGACTCCAAAAAAAAGAGAGTTTCTTTATGAGTTAATTATAAAAAATGCCTCTTTTCATATAGTGAAGTTTTCTGCAAAAGATATTGATGAGTTTGGGATTTCACTCTGCATTACAAGAGGTCTAAGAGAGATTATAGAGATGCTTCCATGTGAATCGTATCTTTTTGATGGGAACTCTAAGTTTGGAGTAGCTGGTATTGAGACTATGATAAAAGCAGATGGAAAAATCCCAGAGGTAAGTGCTGCTTCGATCTTAGCAAAAGTCACTCATGATAGAGACATAATAGAGTTAGGGAAAAAATACCCACTCTATCAACTAGAAAAACATAAGGGATATGGAACAGCCTTACATATAGAGATGATAAAAAAGTATGGATACTCTGAGATTCATAGAAAAAGCTATAAGCTCAAAGCGCTAGAAATAACGCTCTTTAGCTCTTAAGCCTAATAGATAGGAACAAATGCATAACCATTATTTTGAGCATCTATAAGGCCAACCATAGCACTTGGGATTATCTCAATAAACTCTACAACATTATCTTTATTAATCTCTTTTAGCTTCATTCCAACACCACACATTTGAAACTTCACACTGTAATTTTTTGTAAGTAATTCAAGTTTTTGATGTATCTCTTTAGCTTTTGCTTCAAACTCTTTGTCTTTTTTACATTTTGTTTTTGCGATATCTTTTACAAAAAATTTATATGCTTCTCCATGTATAACGACTATGGTGTCTAGCCCTTTAGAATCACTTTGATAATGTGCATTGTTAAATGCAACTCCCTTTATCAGTCTTCCTTCAATCTTTGCTAAATCCGAGGTTGTAAGATCAATAACAGCCTTTTTTGTATCACCATCAGCTCTAAGTAATCCTAACAAAATAACTAAAACAAGAAACAATTTTTTCATCTTAACCTCTTTAATATAAAATCAAAAACTCTCTAGAAGAATTACGTTTACAAAAGTACCCTCTTGCAAATCTCCATCATCTTCACCAGTAATCATAAGAGCAGATTCGTTTAACATATTTGTCAAAATTGCAGAACTTCCAATTTTTTTATCTTTAAAGTTTACAAAGTACTCACCATCTTCTATCACAACATTACATGCAGTGAACTCTGTTAAGCGGCTTCTTTTTTTAAAATCTTCGCTAAGTTTTGCTGCTACCACCTTGTATGCACTCTTTTTTCCTAGCATTTTTGCAATAAGAGGAAGAATGTAAAGAATAGCTGTAACAGTTGAAGAGTACGCAAATCCAGGAAGAGCTAGTATAAACTTATCCTCTTTTTGCGCAACTAAAATATGCTTCCCAGGTTTAATAGCTACACCTTTATATACAACTTCAGCTCCAACTCTAGGAACGATGTCTTTTACAAAATCATAATCCCCCACACTAACCCCGCCTGTACTAACCACAATATCTGCACTTAAAAGCGCATCTTCAAATGCTTGTGTAATTAAACTCTTATCATCCCCAACTGTTCCTAGTTGAACAACTTCGGCTCCTGCTTGCTCAAAAAGAGCTGCTAGTGTGTAGTTATTTGAACTTCTGATTTGTGAAGGATTGTCGCTATACTCGCCCAAATCTAAGATTTCGCTACCAGTTGATATGACTGCTACACGTGGCTTAAGAGCCACTTTTACCATAACATGATTTAGTGCAGCCATAACACCAATCTCTGCAAAACCTATCTTTGTACCTTTTTAATGAGTACATCGCCAGCTCTATAACCTTCGCCAACAGGGCGAACAGATGAGCCTTTGGCAACACTCTCATTGATGATAATCGCTCCATCTTCGAGTGTAACATTTTCTATCTGGATAAGAGTATCTGCGCCATGAGGCATCATAGAACCTGTAAAAGTTTTTATACACTCTCCGCTAATGAGTGTGCGTTGCTCATTACTTCCAGCAGGATTATGACCAATAACAGAGATTTTACATAACTCCAAATCGGAGTGTATAACTGCATATCCATCCATTGAAGCTGTTGGAAACTCTGGATCGTTATGTTTGGCTATGATATCTTCACTCAAAACTCTTCCAAGAGACGAGCTTAGTGGAATATTTTGACTTCTTGATGAGTTTACTTGAAGTAGTGAGAGCATTGTTTGACTTGTTTCGTATGATAATAGACTCATTGTAAGATTCCACTCCCTTTTATTGCTGTTGAGCGATCAAGCGCATAGATTCTCTTGCCACCCTTTAAATCATACTTCCAGATAGGTGCGCTTGCTTTAAAATCCTCTACAAACTCATCTATAAACTCTAACGCCACACGTCTCTTTGGAGAAAAAACTGCTGCAATATATGAGGACTCATGAAGCATCACATCTCCACGAGAGTGTGCCATCTTTATAATCGCGCCTTTAGCTTTAGCTTTTTCGCTCCATGCATCAAACCAAGAGTTTAGTATCGGCTCATAGATGTCAAAACTAAGACCGTCAATCCCACCTTCACTTCTTACAGTCCCAACAAATGGGATATAAGCACCATAGTTACTAGAAGTTTCTTGTTCATACCACTCTTTTAAGATACGAGGTACATCAAGTGCTCCATCATAGAGATAAAGCATAACTCAACCTCCACAAACTGGTGGAAGAAGTGCTACTCTATCGCCATCTTTTAGAGGGAAATCTCTACTTGATACAAGAGTGTCATTTACAGCAACAGCAGAGTTCTCTAGCCACTCTTGCATAGTTGCATCTTTTTTAAGTATCTCTGCTAACTCATTTAAGTTTGTAATATAGAGCTCTAACGGCTCTTTTTGTATTGGACCTAAAAATTCTACTCGTACCAAAAGATTGCTCCCAAACTATATTTTTATGGCTATGATTATATCTAACTCATCTTTTTTATAAGTTAATAGATGTATAATTTTGCCAATTATATGGTGGAGGGGTTTGTGGTTTTTGGAAAAATTGAGTATCTAAATCTTCTGCCTTTTCATGTCTTTATGAAAAGATTTGCTAGAAGCTCTCAAGAGAGTATGAGCATGAACTACTACAAAGATGTCCCAGCAAAGACAAACAAAAAATTTCTCTCACGCAGAGTTGACGCAGCCTTTATCTCAAGTATCAGAGCAAAAAATCAAAAACATGTAAACCTTGGAATCATCGCAAAAAAAGAGGTACTTAGTGTTTTAGTTGCTCCAAGTGAGACTAACACTAGCGATAGTGAGTCTGAAACTTCAAACCTACTTGCAAAGGTACTACAAATAAAAGGCGAAGTCCTCATAGGAGATAAAGCCCTAAGATACTACCTTAAAAACAAACCTCATGTAGATTTAGCAAAAACGTGGAATGAAAAATATAACCTCCCATTTGTATTCGCACTTTTATGCTACCACAACGACAAAGCACTCTATAAAAAGATAGAGAAAAGCTTCTTGAAAACAAAAGTAAAAATCCCACGATATATACTAAACGAAGCTTCAAAGCGAACAGGCGTATCCCAAGAAAATATACTAAACTATCTAAAATACATCTCTTACAACTTTGATATAAAAGCAAAAAAAGGTCTTGAGAGATTTTATAAAGAGGCTAAAAAACAATGATAGTAGATAAGTTAGAAAATTCTCATAAATATCCGTTTGGTGAAGCATGGAAAAAGGCTTTTGAGTTCTTAAACTCTCTTTCATCAAAGACAGAAGATGGAAAGTATGAGATTCAAGGCGAGGATATCTATGCAATCGTTATGAGTTATGAAACAGTTTTAAGAAGTGATGCTATGCTTGAATCTCATAAAAAATATACAGATATTCAAGCAACGCTAAGAGGAGTGGAAGGCTTTGAATGTCACTATAGAGATTCTCTTATTGTAAGAGATCCTTATGATGCTCAAAAAGATATAGAGTTTTATGAGACAGAAGCAAGAGCACATTCACTCTTAAATATTTCAGTTGGATATTTTGCTATGTTTTTTCCACATGATGCTCATATGCCATGTTTAGCAGTTGGGATTAAAAAAGAGCATATAAAAAAAGTGGTTATAAAGATAAAAACAGAGCTTTTATAGCCTAAACTATGGAAGTTACTCTACTCTCCTATATCTTCATTCCAAAGAGATGGATTTTCATGAATGAACTTTTGCATCATATCAAAGCACTCTTGATTATCTAAAACTTCTACTTCAACCCCTAATGAACGAACATACTCCTCTGGACCTTTAAAAGTACGGTTTTCACCGATGATAATTTTAGGTATCTTGTATAGAAGTGCTGCCCCACTACACATACTACAAGGCGAGAGTGTTGAGTAAAGCGTTGCCTTTTTATACTCATATGCTGTCATTCTTCCAGCATTTTCAAGACAATCCATCTCCGCATGAAGAATCGAACTACTATCTTGCACACGTCTATTATGCCCACGACCCACAATCTCGCCATCGATAACGAGCACTGAGCCTATAGGAATCCCACCCTCTTTGAGGCTTTTCTTAGCTTCTTCTATCGCCGCTTGTAAAAACTTATCCATATAACATCCTATACAAATTCAAGTCTCGCCAATTGTTAATAAAATATATACTTCACTATTTTGACATTGAAAAAGTATCACAAATGAGGTTAAAAAGTATAATTAATTGAAAAATATATTTTTGAAGTTTTAAAAGTATTATTTTGAGGGTTTAAAAAAGTTGATGGTGCGGATGAGAGGACTTGAACCTCCACACCTTGCGGCACTAGATCCTAAGTCTAGCGTGTCTGCCATTTCACCACATCCGCACATGGTTATAAAAAATTTAGTGGTGCGCCCTTCAGGATTCGAACCTGAGGCCGATGCCTTAGAAGGGCATTGCTCTATCCAGCTGAGCTAAGGACGCATACATTCATAAAAATGGTGCGCCCGATAGGATTCGAACCTATAACCGTCGGATCCGAAGTCCGAAACTCTATCCAGTTGAGCCACGGACGCCACAAAATTTATTATTATTATTTAAGTTTTTATATCTAATTTATGGGGTGAGATACGGGATTCGAACCCGCGACCCCCGGCACCACAAACCAGTGCTCTAACCAGCTGAGCTAATCTCACCATATTTTTTTAAACATAAAAGTGGTCGGGGTGAAAGGGTTCGAACCTTCGGCCCCCTGGTCCCAAACCAGGTACTCTAACCATACTGAGCTACACCCCGACCTACACATTAAAGCAACCTTACAGCTGATTAATGAGGCGAAATTATAGTCAATAACTACCCAAATGTCAATAGCTTTTTTAGATATTTTCAAACTTTGCTCTAACTCGTACAAAAAGAGATTAAGATTAGTTTGTTACAATAATGCGCATTTGGTTTTAAAGGGTGAATATGGGTGAGTTTTTTAGTAGTGTCAACTCTTTTTTGGAGGCGGCTCTGTTTTTTGATATTCTTTTTGGAATGGTAGATGGAGTCAAACTTCCATTTTTAGTTGTTTGGCTTATTTCAGGCGGGGTATATCTTACATTTTTAACAAAATTTATAAATCTCAGAATGTTCAAACACTCATTTAATATCATAAGAGGTAGATACCGCACTGCTGATGACGTTGGAGAAATCTCATCATTTGGGGCATTAACCACAGCTCTTAGTGCTACTGTTGGACTTGGAAATATTGCTGGTGTGGCATTGGCAGTTGCTCTTGGAGGGCCTGGTGCTACATTTTGGATGATAGTTGCTGGCTTTTTAGGGATGAGTTTAAAGTTTACAGAGGTAACTCTCTCCTTGCAGCATAGAATATTTCTAAAAGATGGAACTGTTATGGGTGGAGCAATGGAGTACCTCTCAAGAGGTTTAGCTCAAAAAGGATATGCGCGATTTGGTAAAATTTTAGCGCTAATTTTTGCTGTTTTTATGATTGGCGGAGCAATTGGAGGTGGAAATGTTTTTCAGGTCTCTCAAGCTCTTGGAGCAGTATCACAAGAAGTAGACTTCTTTGATAAGTTTCCAATTATCTTTGGCATTATTATCGCTATTTTTGTAGGTTTTGTAATCATTGGTGGAGTTACAAGAATAGCTAAAATCACAGAGATACTTGTTCCAATCATGGCAATTATTTATATATGTGCATCTTTATGGATTTTAGCTTACCACTTTGATAAGATCGGTGAAGCAATAAGTATCATTTTTCATGAAGCGTTCTCTACTAGTGCAATTTATGGCGGCGTTGCTGGCTCAATTGTACATGGTTTTCAAAGAGCGGTATTTTCAAGTGAAGCTGGAATCGGTTCTTCTCCCGTTGCGCACGCTCCAGTTAAAACAAAGTATCCAGTTAGACAAGGTCTAGTTGCACTTTACGAACCTTTTATAGACACAATAGTGATTTGTACTATGACGGCGCTTGTTATTGTTATAACTGGTGTTTATGCTCATGATGGAGCGTATATGGCTCTTATAGAGGCAAAAGAAGGAGCAGCATTAACAAGCGCAGCATATGGAACTGTTATAGGGTGGTTTCCTATTATCTTATCTGTTAGTATAACGCTGTTTGCATTTTCAACGATTATCGCATGGGCTTATTATGGTGAGCGTGCATGGGTATATCTCTTTGGTTCAAAATACTCTGTAATATATAAGTTAAGTTTTTTATCTCTTATAATTTTAGGAACAACCGTAAATACGGCCATTCTCGTTGACTTTAGCTTTATGTTATTTCTCACTATGGCTCTACCAAATATACTTGGACTTTTTATCTTGAGTAAAGATGTAAAGATAGCGCTTGATGAGTATCTAGTAAAACTAAAAAGTGGTGAACTTGATGCAGAGGCGCTTAGATGAATAAAATAACGTTAGAGTGTAGAGAACTTTTGAAGATAAACAGTATAAATATTGACTCAGAGATAGATTTTGATGTAAATTCAAAACTTCATACTCTCTCATTTAGCTATATCATAGATACTTTTATGATGGCATCAGAGCCCTCTCAAGTCTCTTTTTTAAAGGCTCTTGAGAAGGCAACTTTTTTAGGAAGTGATGGGGTTGAGAGTTTTTTTCAAAGCATGGGACAGCTTCTTCTTATGACACATCTCTCACAAAAGATAGAGCTTTAAGTATTTTTTTAAAACTGTATCATTCCATTAATCGGTGAAGAAGCTGTTGCGTATGGACGCTTTGCTATTCTTCCAGATAAGTAGCTCATACGCCCAGCAATAACTGCATGCTTCATTGCCTCAGCCATCATCATAGGATTTTGCGCGCCTGCTATTGCTGAGTTTGTTAAAACTCCATCAGCTCCAAGTTCCATTGCGTACGCTGCGTCACTCGCACACCCTATTCCGGCATCTACTATAACTGGTAAATTGACCGCTTCACGGATAAATACTATGTTGTATGGGTTTTGAATACCCAAACCACTCCCAATAGGAGCAGCAAGAGGCATGATGGCGTGAGCTCCAGCATCTTCTAGTCTCTTTGCCATGATAGGGTCATCTGAAGTGTACGCCATGATTGTAAAGCCCTCTTTAGAAAGTATTTGACACGCTTTTATAGTTTCTATCACATCTGGATAGAGAGTTTTCAGAGTATCACCAATTACCTCAAGCTTTATCAAATCAATTCCAGTTGCCTCACGAGTCAAACGAAAAGTGGTTATCGCCTCTTCTGCTGTTATACAACCTGCTGAATTTGGAAGAAATTTTACTTTTGTGCCTTTAAATGTATCACGAAGATTTTCTTTGTCTGGGTCTGTAATGTTTAAGCGGCGAACTGCAACAGTGATAAGTTCACTTCCACTGGCAAGTGTCGCCTCTTTTGTGGTTTGAAAATCTTTATACTTTCCACTTCCTACAATAAGGCGAGAGCCTAATTCATACTTTCCTATTTTTAAAATATTTTCCATTTTTTTTCCTAAAAATTTTTTTGCCATTTTATAACATAAGCCATCTTATAGTTTACCAATTGCACCTATCAAATCATCTGGCGTAAGTGAAAAATCAGCACCATTATAAAGTAGAGCAAGTTTAGCGTGTGCTAAAGAGCCATTAATTGCTGCATCTATCGGAGCATATCCTTGAGCTAAAAGAGCCCCAATTAAACCACTAAGTACATCCCCACTTCCGCCTTTTGCTAAAGCTTGCGTTCCATGTGGATTAACATAAAAAGTTTTATCTTGAGCGATTATGACATTTGCGCCTTTTAAAAGAAGTGTAACTTTTGGGTACGCCCTGCAAAACATCTCAGCATATTTAAAGCGTTCTTTTTGCAATTCATTAACCGATATATCTGCTAGATTTGTTAGCTTTAAAAGTGAGACAAACTCTTTTGGATGAGGAGTGATTACAAGATTTTCTCTACCAAGTATCTCAATAATTATTGGCATATAAAACATATCTGCATCTACAACCATGCTGTGAGTGTTGTTTAAAAACTTATCTAATTCTATGTTACTAAATTCTACTCCAAGGCCCATTCCAAGGGCAAGAGCAGTTGTTGTTTTTGGAACTTCATGAGAGTACATAATGGAGTGCGGAGTTGAAATGTTTTCAAAACCAACAAGTGTTACCAAGCCACTTCCAAAACGTAGGGCTGAGAGCGCGCTCATGATGCTAGCTCCACTTTTTTCTCCAGAGGCAACAGCTAAATGTCCATAACTGCCTTTGTGAGAGCTTTTTTTAGTTCTGTTTGGAAGTTTTAAATCCTCTAAATCAAGAAGATAGCAATTGCTTTTACCCTCATAAATATCTCTGCAAACTCCAAGATTGATTACCTTTATCTCGCCAACACACTCTTTTGACTCATCCAAGAACATTTTCTTCTTTAGTGCACCCATAGTAAGAGTAAGATCCGCTCTAAATAGATAACCGGAAGGAACATCACATGCAATCTTAAAAGCACGCAAAGAGTTCATCTGCTCTATAAGAGTTAGCATCTCTTTATCAAACTCTCCACTAAAACCAGTGCCTACTATCGCATCGACTAAAATATCACATTCTAAAAGCTTGGTGGACTCTTTTACCCCTATGCTAAGAGAGCGTTGTTTTTGTAAAAGAGCCATTTTTGATTTTGGAGGTTTTGCATAAAAGAGAGATACATCAAAGTCACCATGTAAAAGCCTACCAAGAGCCAAACCATCGGCTCCATTATCTCCTCTTCCACAAACAATAGTAACTTTTGATTTTTTTTTAAAGTTGTTTCGAATATATTCAGCCATACCTTCTGCGGCATGTTCCATCAAAATATCTTCGCTTAGATAAAACTCTTTGTAGCACCTATCATCAAGAGACGCTACCTCATCAAAAAGTTTCTGCACATTTACTCTTGAAAAAGATACTCATCGATTTGAACTATATTGCTTTTAATATCATTAAATAAAAGTGTATGATAGTTCGTTCTATACTGATAAAAAAATCTGTTTTTTGGTAATTTCTTTAAATTTGAAGTGTTGAAATACTCTAAGTTTGAACATTTACCAAGGTATAAAAATGTAAAGAGAAGCTTCAATTGGTGATTTTCAAATGTACTATGTGGCTGTGCTAAAAACGTAAGCCCATATTTTTTAAGGTTGAAAAAGTTTAACATGTAGAGTAAGAAATCTTCAAACTTTGTATAAAATCCATTTAGATTTTCAATATCGTGAAAAAAGTAATAATAATTTTCTAAAAGCCCTTTATGCTGTAATGTAACCGTTAATTTACTAGTTATATCTCTCTTGTTTGAAAAGTAGATAGGATCAACTGCCATATAAATATGCTTGTTTGCAACAATTAAATCATCAAACTCTTTTTGAAACTCATCACTCTCATCAAATCTTATGTAGTTAAAATTTTCATCTTTATATCTTAGTTCAATATTATGTTCATCTGAGTTAGAGAAATCTAGATATAAAGTAGCAACATTGCTGTCAATTACAAAGTTTCTGATTCTACATGCTAAATTTGTTTTACCTGAACCCTCTTCTCCTAAAATCAATGTATTACAATAAAGTAATCTCTCCTCAACGTTTAATGTATTGATACTGCTGACATATTTTCCGAGTCTATTTCTCATATTTTCCCTTTATAAAAAATCTTAACAAATATTATATCTTATTCTCAAACAACATATGTCTATAAGGCCTTTACTCCAAAAGATTTATCTGAAATACTTAACAAGATGGTAGAACCAAATGTTTTGAATATACAAGCTTATGTATGAACAAGCTAAACAAGATAATCACAAAGCAAAAAAGATGTTTGGTTATGCGCTCGAAGCTGAAAAAGTTCATGCAGAGTTATATGAAAAAGCATTTCAAGCTGTAAAAGATGGAAAAGATTTGGATGAAGTAAATATATACTTATGCCCGATATGTGGGCATATAGAGTTAGGAAGACCTCCTAAGAATTGTCCAGTATGTGGAGCAAAAGCTTCTGTATATGTTCAATTATAAATTAAAAAAGAATATTAGAACAAACTAGTAAATTTATACTTTGTTTATTAAACAGTGTATACTTGAATTTAACTTTTACTATAAAAAGGAAAACAAAATGAAAAAGAAACTAACAACTGCATTTGGCGCACCTGTTGCCGACAATAACAACTCACTTACCGCTGGAGTTAGAGGGCCAATGTTACTTCAAGATGTATGGTATCTGGAAAAAATGGCACATTTTGATAGAGAGGTCATTCCTGAGAGACGTATGCATGCAAAAGGTTCTGGCGCATTTGGAACCTTCACAGTAACTCACGACATAACAAAATATACTAAAGCAAAAATTTTCTCCAAAATTGGTAAAAAAACAGAGATGTTTGCAAGGTTTTCCACCGTTGCTGGTCAGCGCGGTGCAGCGGATGCAGAGAGAGATATCCGTGGTTTTGCACTTAAGTTTTATACAGAGGAAGGGAACTGGGATTTAGCTGGTAACAACACTCCGGTCTTTTTTTTAAGAGACCCGCTTAAGTTTCCAGACTTAAACCATGCTGTCAAGCGTGATCCAAAAACAAATATGAGAAGTGCAAAAAATAACTGGGATTTTTGGACTAACTTGCCTGAAGCTCTGCACCAAGTTACTATCACAATGAGCGATAGAGGCATTCCTTATTCGTACCGTCATATGCATGGCTTTGGAAGTCACACTTTTAGTTTTATAAATGCTAAAAATGAGAGAAATTGGGTTAAGTTTCACTTTGTCTCGAAGCAAGGCATAAAAAATTTAACAGATGCCGAGGCTCAAATGTTAGTTGGCCAAAATAGAGAGAGCCATCAACAAGATTTGTTTGAGAGTATTGAGAGAGGCGACTTTCCAAAATGGAAAATGTTTGTGCAGATAATGAGCGAAGAAGATGCAAAGCACTATAAATTTAACCCTTTTGATTTGACACGAGTATGGCTTAAAAAAGATTATCCACTTATTGAAGTTGGGGAGTTTGAGCTAAACCGCAACCCAGAGAACTACTTTGCAGATGTAGAGCAAGCGGCATTTAACCCTGCAAATGTCGTCCCAGGAATTGGTTTTTCACCTGATAAGATGCTTCAAGGAAGACTCTTCTCATACGGTGATGCGCAAAGATACAGACTTGGAGTCAACCATAACCTGATTCCAGTTAATGCCCCAAAATGTGCAGTTAACAGTTATCACAGAGATGGTTCTATGAGGGTTGATGGAAATGCAGGAGCCACTATAGCGTACGAGCCAAATTCATATGAAGAGTGGCAAGAGCAAAAAGAGTATGCAGAGCCAACACTTGATATAGATGGTGGAGCAAACAGATGGGAGATGGACGATGACAACTTTACACAACCTAGAATGTTGTTTCAACTTATGAGTAAAGAGCAACAGCAAGTTCTCTTTGAAAATACTGCAAGAGCTATGGGTGATGCTCCAGAGATGATTAAGCAAAGACATATAGATAACTGCACAAAGGCAGACCCAGCTTATGGTGCAGGTGTGGCAAAAGCGTTAGGTATGAGAGTAAAGTCTTAAAACTAAATAGCTACATCTAAGGATTTTCTTTGAATGTAGCATTAATTCGTTAAATACTTTAATAGGTGCCTACACTTAAAAAGAGTTTAGGCTTTATATACAAAAATCGAGTAAATTATATGCTATTAAGCATATTAAATGTAAGATTTATGACAATATTACAATAAGGAATAACACATGTACACTAAAATATTATTATCTGCTGCTATTATAACTTCTTCTTTGAGTGCTTCTGATTTGCTTAGTGATGCAAAAAAAGCTGACTTAAAACCAATTCCAAGTGATAAAAAAGAGCTTTTAAAGCTAATTGACAACCCAAAAAACCCAATTACTGATAGAAAAATTGAACTTGGTAAAAAACTATATTTTGACCCAAGACTATCAAAGAGTGGTTTTATAAGCTGTAACAGTTGTCACAACCTTAGTGAAGGTGGAGATGATGGAATCCCTGCTGCTATTGGGCATATGTGGACTGCTAATCCTCACCACTTAAACTCACCGACTGTTTACAACTCTGTATTTTTTGCTTCACAGTTTTGGGATGGACGTGATCCACACTTAGAAGCTCAAGCTCAAGGTCCTATGCAGGCAGCTCCAGAGATGTCTGCAACACCAGAACACGTTGCAGGAGTTGTAACTTCTATGCCTCAGTATGTTGCTGATTTTAAAGGTGCTTATGGCAAAGATGTAAAAATTACTTTTGAAAAGATAGCTGATACTATTGCTACGTTTGAGAGAACTTTAGTTACTCCATCGGCATATGATGATTTTTTAAATGGTAAGAAGAACGCTTTAACAAAAGCTCAAAAAGATGGTCTTAGAACATTTATAGATAAAGGGTGTGTATCTTGCCATAATGGTATTGCACTTGGCGGAGAGATGAATGCGTTTAACATCACAGGTACTTATAAATTCCAAGATGTAGGCGATTTCAAAGGCGATGCAAATGGTATGGTAAAAGTACCTACTCTTAGAAACATAACTCAAACTGCACCATATTTCCATAATGGTCAATTTTGGGAACTTAAAGATGCTATAAAAGAGATGGGACGTATCCAGCTTGGCACTGATATAAGTGACGCTGAAGCTGCTTCGATTGAAGAGTTCTTCAAAGCTCTTGAGGGAAGAAAAGATCCAGTTGTTTTACCTCAACTTCCAGCATCAACTTCAACTACTCCAAAACCAGATCTAAAATAGATATCCCCTCGCAATTTATACCCAAAAAAAGGGTATAATTGCACCATGAATTACAAAGAAATCGCACAAGAAACCCTTAAAATAGAAGCGCAAACACTACTTGATAGTGCTGATAAAATCGATGATGTTTTTGATAGAGCAGTTGAGATAATTCTTGCATGCAAGGGCAAGCTAATTATTACAGGTGTTGGAAAATCAGGATTAATCGGTGCAAAGATGGCAGCAACATTTGCCTCTACTGGAACTCCTAGCTTTTTTCTGCATCCAACAGAAGCCCTTCATGGCGACCTTGGCATGATAAGCCATAACGATGTCGTCCTTGCAATAAGTTACAGCGGAGAGAGTGAAGAGCTAAGCTCAATACTACCTCATATAAAGAGATTTAACACTCCACTTATCGGTATGACAAGAGATAGAAACTCAACACTTGGAAAATATAGCGATATTGTGATTGATGTAATTGTCAAAAAAGAGGCATGCCCTCTAAATATTGCACCAACTAGCTCAACAACACTAACCCTTGCCCTCGGAGACGCACTTGCAGTCTGCCTTATGAAGGCAAAAAACTTTAAAAAGAGTGATTTTGCCTCTTTCCACCCGGGTGGAGCTTTGGGTAAACAACTTTTTGTAAAAGTAAAAGACCTTATGAGAACAAAAGATTTGCCTCTTGTTAGAGAAGATACAAAAGTAAAAGATGCAATTGTAAAGATTAGTGAAGGACGACTTGGAACTGTTTTAATAGTAGATGAACTTGGCAGACTTCTCGCACTTATGAGTGATGGAGATATCCGTCGCGCTTTAATGAGTGAAGATTTTTCGCTTGAAGAGAGTGTTTTAAAGTACGCTACAAAAGAACCAAGAACGATAGAAGATGAAAATATTTTAGCAAGTGAAGCACTTGTTATCATTGAAGAGATGAAGATACAGCTTTTAGTTGTAACAGATAAACAAAAAAGAGTTCTTGGCGTGCTTCATATCCACACTCTCATAGAAAAAGGCATATCATGAGACTAAACAAGTACATCGCACACCACTCAAGCTACTCAAGAAGAGAAGCAGACAAAGTCATACAAGACGGCTATGTAAGGATAAACGGAGAGATTCAAAACAACCCTGCAACAGACGTATATGAGGGAGTTGATGTTGTTTACGTAAGTGGCAAGCAAGTAACTGTCCGAGACAAATATACTGTTATCGTGTATAACAAGCCAAAGGGTGAGTTAGTAACTAAGAGTGATCCAAAAGAGAGAAAGACTATCTATGACACTCTACCAAAAGAGTACAAGCACTATATCCCAGTTGGAAGACTTGACTATGCTTCTGAGGGTCTGCTTCTTTTAACTGATGCTTCGAAGGTTGCTTCAGCTCTTATGGAATCAAATTTAGAGAGAATCTATAAAATAAAAATCAAAGGCGAAGTAACTTCAGAGATGGAAGCTGCCATGCTAAGTGGAATGATGTTAGATGATGCAACAGCGGGCGGACATAGCCACTCAAAAGTTACAAAAATGGAGTTTAAACCTTTTATAGGGTATAAAATTCAGAAAAATCAACCAAACTACTCTGTATTAAAAGTAGCACTAAGCGAGGGTCAAAACCGTGAACTTAGACGCTTTTTTGCACACTTTGGAGCAGATATAGTTGACCTTAAGAGAATCAGTTTTGCAGAGATTGAGCTTAATAATCTTCCAACAGGAAAAGTTAGATTTTTATCACGTAGTGAGTACTCTGCACTTTTTAAATTTTTAAAAGAAGAGAAAAAAGCAGAAGAAAAAGATGAGAAAAAACCAGCTGCTAAAAAGTATGAAAAGACAGATCATAAAAAAACAGAGCACAAGAAGAGTGATAAAGATGTAAAAAAGCCAAAATATAAAGACGACAAGAAGAAAGACGACAAGAAAAAGGTTTTTAAAGATAAAAAAGTAACTAAAAAGAAGAGCTAAAGTTGGCTGATTTTACTCATCTCTTACGCCCTTCTAACTTTGATGAACTTGTTGGCCAAGAACATCTTAGCAAAGAAAATGCTCCTCTTAGAGTTTTATGCCAAAAGGGCGCACTTGGGCATAGTTTCTTCTTCGGTCCCTCAGGATGTGGAAAAACTTCCATAGCAAGGGTCATAGCCAAAACTATGGATATGCCCTTTTATGAGTTTAATGCAACTAGCATAAAGATAGAGCAACTGCGAGCGATATTTGAGCAGTACAAAAACACCCTTCAAAGACCACTGATTTTTATAGATGAAGTACATCGTCTGGCAAAAAACCAGCAAGAGGTACTTCTTCCTGTAATGGAGAACAACTCTGTGCTTATCATCGGCGCTTCAACTGAAAATCCATTTTTCTCACTAACTTCTGCCTTACGCTCTCGTTCAATGCTTTTTGAGCTTCACTACATCTCAAATGAGGCCTTAAGTGGGCTTCTTCAAAGAGCTATAAATACTTCTGAGATCACATGTGATGATGAAGCGTCCGAGTATCTTATAGCAAGTAGTGGTGGTGATGCCCGCTCAATGCTGAAGCTTTTAGAGTTTGCTTCAAATATTGACACACACATTACGTTAGATATATTAAAATCACTTCGTCCAAATGCACTAAGCACTGGAAGTAGTGAAGCTGGCGTTCATTATGATTTAGCAAGTGCTATGATTAAGTCTATAAGAGGCTCTGATATGGACGCTTCTATCTACTATCTTGCTAGGTTAATTGATGGTGGAGAGAGTGCCGAGTTTATCGCTAGAAGACTGGTAATACTAGCTAGTGAAGATATTGGAAATGCAAATCCCCAAGCCCTAACTCTAGCAACAAGTGCCATGACAAGTGTTTCAAAGATAGGTTATCCCGAAGCTAAAATAATTCTCTCACAAACAGTCATATATCTCTGCGCTTCGTCAAAATCAAACTCTGCATATCTGGCTATAAATAGTGCTCTTCAAGCCGTAAATGAGGGTGTAATGCTCGATATTCCAAAAAATATAACTCAGAAAAATAGCGGTTATTTATATCCTCATGATTTTGGTGGATACGTCAAGCAAAACTATCTATCAAAGCCACTAAAATTTGTAACATTAAAGCCAATAGGTTATGAGAAAAAGATGATTGAGTGGATATCTTCAATAAGAGTTTTTAGTTGATTTTATATGATTTTAAAAGGTGAGTTAGAAAAAGTTGTGTGTGAATAATCGAGTGCAACATAGTTACACTCGATATTTATTTACTTAAGAGCTGCTTTTGATGAAGCTACAACTGCACTAAATGCTGCTGCATCATTCATAGCCATGTCAGCTAAAATTTTACGGTCAAGCTCGATGCCGCTCTTGTTAAGACCGTTTATAAATGTTGAATAGTTCATTCCATTTAAACGACAAGCTGCATTGATACGGATAATCCATAGTTTACGAAAATCACGTTTCTTTTGCTTTCTGTCACGGAATGAGTAGTACATTGAGCGCTCTAGTTGCTCTTTAGCTTTACGGTAATGTTTGCGACGACCGCTATAAAAACCCTTTGCTAATTTTAATATTTTCTTGTGTCTTCTTCTACGAACAACACCAGTTTTTACTCTTGGCATATTATTTCCTTTTTTCTTTACCTATATCACTCTTTGTGCATAAGGTGCCACATATTAAGTGGTCTTGCCCAACTAAGAAAGTTGGAGATTTAACAATTAACTAAAATTAGTTAATCATAGCCTTAACATTTTTTTCATCAACTTTAGCAATAGTTTTTGGTCTATTTTGCTTGCTACGAGTATCTGAATCTTGTTTAGTTAAGATATGGCTACGAAACGCTGTACCACGTTTAACAGTGCCGTTTTTCTTAACTTTAAAACGCTTTACAGCGCCTTTAACCGATTTCATCTTTGGCATCGAAACTCCTTTGTAAATTGAAGCGCAATTATACCCAAATTTTTTAATTTTTGTTATACTCACACTATGAATTCTATTAAACATATTAACAATGCAATTGGTGATTTAGACAAAGAGGTAGAGGTTATCCTCATGGACATGAGCTTAGCTATGAATGAAAAAGACAACAGAATGCTTCCGCTACTGCAACAAAAAAGAGTACTTGCTCAAACATTAGAAGATTTAACTTATTTAAAAAATAATCCGCCTAAACCAAATCAAGCATGTGGAATTTCTAAACATAGAAAAGATTAAAAAAATAGTGTGATTTAAAGAGTGTTGTGGGGATATTTAAGCACCCCTCCCCAGATACCTGCGGCACATAGCACATCAAGAAGTGCTGCTGTATTCCTACCCTGACACGATATCCTAAGACACCATTGCACAGGTCTAGAGAGAAGCGATGAAATTATAACCAAAAAAGCTGAAATTACAAACGGATGTCTAACCCTTTTGAGTTTCTCATATCTGTAGAGCCTAAAAAGTCTATACTCTTTTTAGTCTGATTTATAAAATTTAACGTTTCATCTTTTAGAGAATTTAGAAGCAAAGAAGCCTCTTGAAGAAGATAACTTGCTTCTTGCAACTCCTCTAACTTTTTAGCATCTTTAATCTGAGAAATATCGTCTAAAAGTTTACTAATACTATCTGTATCTTTTTGAACAATTGCTATCTTTAACTTATCGAGCCACATAAGTGCTCTCTCGCCATCCCTCTAAAAGCCCTTTAAAAACATTGCTAACTTCATCAAGCTTATCAGTATTATTTTCTAAGCTTGCAGTGCTTAAGAGTCTAATCTCATAGCTATAAAGTTCTTGTAAATATTGAGATACTTGACCATGCGACATATCTAATGTATTTACTAGCTCAGTAATAATTGCTACAGAACGATTTGTCCAATAAACTTTTTTCTCTAAATTATTATCTTTTATAGCCTTTTTTGCCTGTGCATTAAAACGTAAAACACCTTCATAAAGCATCTCTATAAGCTTTTGCGGCGATTCTATACCGACGTTATTTTGTGCATATATATTATGTGCTAAATTACCATACATGTGAAACTCCTTTTTCTCTTCTTCGTAATTATCCATTGTTTGTATATCGGACAGCAAAAAAATTACTTTAGTGTTTAAACATAATTTAGATGGTATTTTATTTGCTTCTATGTAATCTAAAGATTTTTACAATTTGGTCGATTTTATGGTTAATAAATATGTAAATAATTATATAAAAAGGATTTATTATGTCATCAGTAAACTCACTTGGAATTGGTTCAGGAGTATTAACGTCAGATTTAGTCGATAAGCTTAGAACAGCCGATGAAGCGACTGTTCTAAAACCATTAGAGAAAAAGATGACTTTAGATGCTCAAAAAGAGGATGCTTATAAGCTTTTAGAGTCTCTTATGACTACTCTAAAAGGAAGCTTTAGCGCACTTGATGGAGACAACCTTTACCTTAGCCGCGCTGTAACTGGGAACACTGATGCAGTAACAGTTACTGCTGATTCAGGCTCAAATGTACAAGCTTTTAGCATTACGGATGTAAGTAAAGCTGAAGCGGATGTTTGGAACTCTGCTGCATTAGCTACAAAGTCAACTCCTATAACTGATTTGGGAGCTGGTACTTTTACTATAAGCACAGGCGGTAAGGACTTTAATATAGACTATAACGCAAATAGCTCTTTAAATGAGATAAGAGATAGTATAAATGAGACAGCGGGTGATTCACTCACAGCGTCTGTTTTACAAGTAGGAAAAGATAGCTACAAACTAGTCATTACAGCAAAAGATACCAATAAGCCAATAACATTCTCAGATTCAAATGCAAATACAGTAGCACCTGAGGTAAATCTAACAACTGCACTTGGACTAAACAATATACAAATTGCCAAACCTGCAACTTTTAAGTATAACGGTGTTGAAATAACTCGTGACACAAATGAGGTAAGCGACTTGATTACTGGTGTTACTATAAAACTAAATGAAAACCAAAAGCCTACTGACACGGCATCTATAAATATAGCTCAGAACACTACATCGATAAACTCAGAGATGTCTTTGTTTGTAACAAACTACAACAACTTAATGACAAACTTGCAGGATATGACTAGATCTGATAGAGAGAGTGGCAGCGTAGGTATATTTAACGGTGATAGTTTTGTAAAATCAATAAAAAGAGACATAACAGATCTAATAACACAAGTTGATAAAAATGGAAACTCACTTATGGACTATGGTATAGATATCGATAGATATGGCGTTATGAGTTTAGACTCTTCTAAGTTTAATGAAAAACTCAGCACTGATCCAAAAGGATTGGAGATGTTTTTTAGTGGAGATAGCACAATTGAGGGCATCTTTACAAAACTTAACAACAGAATGGATGATTATACTGGCTATAACAAGCTCCTTAGTAACTTCTCAAAGCAACTTGACAGCGCAAAAGAGAACACTATAACTCAGTATGACAAACAAAAGGCTTCTCTTGATAGTCGTTATGAAATCCTTACTAAAAAGTTCATTGCTTATGATGCCATGATTAGCAGACTAAATGCGCAGTTTTCTTCACTGCAAATGATGATTGATCAATCTTATGGTGATTCTAAGAGCTAACTAAAATTACATAATGGTACTAAAATTGCTCATTGTTATATAAATTATTATAGTTAAATCAAAAAAACATACTTATAACTTAGTAAATAGGTTGTTTTAGTGGGGCTTTCGTCTAGTAGTAGATATTACAAAATGAAATGTGAAAAGTGTTCGCTCTGATTATGGAGTCTATCCAAAATATTTAAATTAATTTTTGGATAAAGTGTCATCTGAACATCCTGCCTTTAGAGATAGATTGAAACTAAATTCTATAACAAAGGGATAAAATGCGTTCAATAGAAAAACAAGCAATTACTACATTTCAAAAAAATCTAGATTATTTCAAAGAAAAACAACCAAAAGTTTATGAAAAGATAGCTATTTTAAATCAAGCTATAAAAGATGGGAGCTACAAAGAAAAATATGCTCTCGAATATAAAAATAGTTACTTTGACGTTTTAGATATATCATCAAACCAGTATCTTTACAATCAAGACAGTAATGAATATTCAAAAGTTTTAACACAAAGTGTAAATTTTAAAAAATCTGATAGCGTTATTGAAGGTTTTTATAATCGAGACATAACTAAAGCACAAGCAGAAAGTTATGATGGAAAGATTAATATAAATAATCAATTGTTTGCAACAGCCGCATTGATACACTATACCAATAGTGTTACATCAAAAAATGATGAGATGAAAGAGATATTTAAATTTATCTTTTTAGGAGTTGGGTTAGGATTACATCTTAATAAAATACAAAAAAAAATTAACTCTTCACTCATCTTAATAGTAGAAGATAATCTTGAACTCTTCAGGCTATCTCTTTTTACAACTGATTATCAAAATCTTTCTATAAAAGCTAGAGTGTTTTTTTCAATAATGGATAATGAGTATGAATTTAAAGAGGTTTTTACAAACTTTTTTACTGAAGGATACTTATATAATCATTATATTAAATATTCTTCATTTACACAAAATGATATGCTTAAAATTAAAACTATACAAGACGCCATAGTCAGATCTAATCATTTAATATATCCTTATTCAGTAAAATTAAAAGAACTTTTAAAAGCACCAGAATATCTTGTTGAAAAATACCCTTTTTTAAATTTATCTAAAACATACTCTTCTGTATTGTCAACTAAACCTGTGCTACTAATAGCATCCGGTCCATCTTTAGGAAACAATAGCGCCTGGCTTCAAGAAAACAAAGACAAGTTTTTTATTATTGCTGTGTTATCATCAGTTAAAACATTATATAAGATAGATGTAAAACCAGATGTTGTACTTCATATGGATTCACAATCACTAGCTATAGCATTCTTTGACACAATAGATAAGGAAAGTTTTTTTGATAAAACTATATTCTTATTATCCTCAGTTGTTTCAAGAAATGTAGTAGATGCCATACCAAAAGAACAAATATATTTCTTTGAAACTGCATCAAACTATAAACAAAACTCTAGAATACCAGGTGTTCCTAGTATTGGTGAAGCCTCTTATGCTATTAGTTTAATTTTAGGGGCTAAAGAGTTATATCTGCTTGGTCTTGACTTAGCACTTGATCCTGAGACAGGGAATACTCACACAAAAGATCATGCTTTCTTTAAAGAAAACAATCCTAATAACTTAAAAAGTGAACAATACACTTCGTTAAGAGATACTGTTTTTTACACTAAAGGAAATTTTCTTGAAAAAGTTCCAACTAATGCTCTATTTGACATGTCAGCTAAATCATTTAATGTGATATCAAAAATATTTTTAAAAAACGAACAGAATGTATATAATCTTAACAATGGCGCTTACCTTGAGGGAGCTATCCCCTTACACTCAGAAAACTTAGATACTAGCATGTTTGATTCATTAAGCCAAATAGAAAAATTCAAACAATTAAAAACTTTCTTAGATGAAATTTCTGAAAATCACATGAATGAATCTGATATTAAAAATATGGATATACAGATAGAAGAGGCGGCAAGGCTTTTACGCTTGGTTCAAGAGTTTAAAAACTCATCATCTGCTGTTAATAAAGAATCATACTTAAAAGAGTTTTATGCCCTATATATAGAACTACTTAACATCTCTAAAAAAGAGCATGATATCAATCATGTTTTTTCTTCATTTTTACAAAATATTGTTAGTTATATATTTGATATTTTAAATACTAAGCAGTTAAAAGATGAGCAAGAGCATATTAGGATAATAAACCAAATATATATAAAGCAACTTATAAAAATATTGGATTTATACTTAATTACTATGAGAATTTATAGAGAGTGGATAGACAAATAAGGGCATAAAAAAAGCCAAAGAAAAAAATTCTTTGGCTTAAAAGAAACATACACGGCTTATGCCTCAGTATACGTTTTCTGAAGAAATGATTAAGACTATTGTAATAGTCTTAATACATTTTGTTGAACAGCGTTTGCTTGACTCATTGCATACGAACCAGACTGAGCAAGAATGTTCAGTTTAGAGAAGTTTGCACTCTCAGCAGCAAAGTCAACATCACGAATTTGTGATTCAGCAGAAGTTACGTTTACCTGAGTAACAGATATGTTACGGATAGTAGATTCTAACTGATTTTGAACAGAACCAAGGTCTGCACGAGTAGCATCAACTTGTTTTAAAGCACTATCAGTAATCAAGATAGCAATTTCAGCAGAATTACGATTAGTTACATCAATACTTCTTAATGAAACACCATTTTCAGCTACAGCTTTTGTACCTACTGTAAAACCAAATGCATCAGTAGCAGTACCACCAATTTTTACAGAGTTGTCACTGTAAATTTCAACAGAACCTATTCTAGACTCATTAGTAACACCTTTTGTTAAGTTATAAGTGTTATTTGCTTCTGTACCAGAAATATTTAAATCGTCTCCATTGTTAACAACAAGAGTCATTATACCGTCATTAGCAATAGAAGAATCAGACATTCCATCGATGTTTTTAATAGCAGTTTCTAAAGCAGCTCTAGCACTATCTAGTGTTGCGCCATCGCCATAAGTTCCTTGCATATCAAGACCATTGATAATCAACTCACCCTTAGCAATCGTTAGCGCAGCTGCAGTTGTTGAGTCTAAAGAAGCAACTACAGCAGTAGCAATCTGATCTGTTAAATTATCTGCCGTTAAACCTGATACAGCAGATGATCCTAGAAGGTCAGGTAAGTCGGTAGTAGTAAAAGCAGCACCAGCTACAGCAGAAGTATTTGTTATATTAGCAGCTCCTGTTTTTGATTGCGTTAGTGTAAGACTACCAGCACCATTAAGAGCTGCTGTTGCACCAAATGTAGTGCTATTAGTTATAGCTAATAGTAAACCATCTCTTATCTGGTTAGCAGTAGCACCTGTTACTGCATGATAAGTTACAGTACCACCATTACTATTTGTAAGAGTAATGTCACCACTAGCCGTAGTAGGTCCACCAAAAGTAACAGTATCTACATCCAAATCGCCTTTTGTGCTTATAGAGATATTTGAACCATCTTTTGATTCTAACATCAGTTTGTTATCAGCACTTAAGCTAGCTGTAACCCCTGTTTGATCAGAGATATCATTAATAGCACGAACCAATGCACCACTAGAATCATTAGCTAAAACAGTTGTATCAGCGATAGCAATACCGTTTATTTTTAATGAGTTAGCATCATTTATCGTTCCAGCTAATACAGCCGCTCCAGCAGTAAGAACATTATGCCCTTGTGCAACTAGACCAGTAGCATCAGTAATAGCCGCAGCAACACCAGCCGCATCAGTTAATCTTGCTGAGCTTAATTTGTTAATTGATCCAGATACATCAACATCATTAACTTTTAGCTGACCACTATTAAGAGCGTATCCTTTATCACCTTCAGCAACATTAGTATTTACAGCTAAAGGAGTATGAACAGATCCTCCAGCATAACTTTTAATATCACCAACAGAATTTGTTTGAACATTACCAACAGAAACATTTACTGTCTCACCAGCATAAGCACCGATATGGAAAGATTTGTTAGTAAAAGATCCATCAAGAAGTTTTTGTCCGTTAAACTGAGTTGTGTTTGCAATACCATTAGCCGCTTCTAAAAGACGGTCGATGTCCGCTTGGATAGCTTTACGAGAGTCAGTATTTTGACCATCAGATGCAGCTTGAATCGATTTGGTTCTTACAGTGTTAATGATATTGATATACTCATCAAGAGCACCATCAGCTGTTTGAATAACAGCAACACCATCGTTTGCATTGTTAATAGCTTGACCAAGACCTTGAGCTTGTGAACGAAGACTATCCGCAATAGTCATACCAGAAGCATCATCAGCCGCTTTATTGATTCTTAGACCTGAACTTAACGCGTTAAGACTCTTGTCTAATCCAGCATTTGTTTTTAGAGAGTTTCTGTGTGCGTCCATTGCCGCAACGTTTGTGTTAATTCTAAATCCCATAATAAATCCTTTTCGGGTAGAGCTTTACGCTCTAGTTTAATTTTTTATCTAGGCATCCTTGCCTTGATGTTAACTAAATCGACAAGCAAATAAATTACTTTAATATATTTAGAAATATTTTTTAAAAAGTTTTGTTTTCGTCTATTTATTTATTTTTTGCTACACTTGCGGACTTAAAAAGAACTATACTATATATATAGGAAAGCTATTTGAACCTAATTATCGTCGAATCACCCGCAAAAGCAAAGACCATAAAAAACTTCCTTGGCAAGGAGTATGAGGTTATTGCGTCAAAGGGTCATATAAGAGATTTGCCAAAATCTCGTTTTGGAATAACAGTAGATGAAAACTCTCATCTAATCCCAGCTTACAGTGTTGCAAAAGAGAATGCCGCTACGGTTAAAGAGATAAATGCTTTAGCAAAAAAGAGCGATATCATCTACATCGCGACCGATGAGGACCGTGAGGGTGAAGCTATCGGGTGGCATATAGCTCATGCTATCAAAAAAGACCCAGAAGAACTTCCTCGTATAGTTTTTCATGAGATAACAAAAACTGCTATAGAAAATGCGCTTTTAAATGCTAGAAAAATAGATATGAACATGGTAAACGCTCAACAAGCACGCCGCATTTTAGACCGTGTTGTGGGTTATAAACTCTCTCCACTTCTTAGCTCAAAAATCCAAAAAGGGCTCTCTGCTGGGCGTGTTCAGTCATCAACACTAAAGCTTGTAGTTGATCGTGAGAGAGAGATAAGAGCGTTTATTGCAGAGGAATATTGGACTATAGATACACTATTTGCAAAAGATATAGAGGCTTCTCTTGTATCTCATAAGGGTGAGAAACTCTCAAAGCTCTCAATCACAAACAGCGCAGATGCTTCTGCTATAGCAAAGAGCGTTAAAGAGGATAGTTTTGTTATCTCAAAGATAGAGACTAAAGAGAGAAGAAGTGCAACTCCACCGCCATTTATGACCTCAACTCTTCAACAAGTTGCTTCAAGTAAACTAGGATTTACTCCTAAAAAAACTATGATGGTTGCACAGAGTCTTTATGAGGGTGTAAAAACTCCAAGCGGTACAAGTGGTGTGATAACCTATATGAGAACAGACTCACTAAACTTAGCTCATGAGGCTGTAACTGCTGTTCGTGGACTTATAGAGAGTAGATTTGGCAAGAAGTATCTTCCAGCTGAGCCTAAAGTTTACAGTAAAAAGACAAAAGGTGCGCAAGAGGCTCACGAGGCTATCCGCCCTACAATGCTTGCGTTTACTCCAGAAGTAGCTGCATCGTTTTTAAAACCAGATGAGATAAAACTTTATCGTCTTATCTATGAGCGCTTTGTAGCTTGTCAGATGAATGATGCTGTGTTTGAGCAACAAAGTATCATCTTTAGCGGAGAGAACAACGAGTATAAGGCTATTGGTAGAAAACTAACATTTGATGGTTTTTACGCACTAACAGGAGCAGAAGATAAAGATAAGCTTCTTCCAACTCTAAGTGAAGGTCAAGTTGCTAAAATCCAAAAGATAGAGCCAACTCAACACTTTACAGAGCCACCAGCTCGCTACTCTGAAGCTGCACTTATCAAAAAGCTTGAGAGCGAAGGAATCGGAAGACCTTCTACTTACGCACCAACGATAGCAACTCTCAGTAACCGCACATATGTAACTATAGAAAAAAAGCAGATAATTCCAACAGAGATGGCTTTTACAGTTACAGAGATTTTAGAGAAAAACTTCTCAAACATTGTTGATGTATCTTTTACAGCAAACATGGAAGAAAAACTTGATGAGATAGCAGAAGGCCAAAACGATTGGCAAAAACTTCTTAGTGATTTTTATGCTGATTTCTCAGTGCAGGTTGAAGAGGGAAAAACAAACATAATCTCTCTAAAGACGGCAACGCCTCTAGGTAGAGCTTGTCCTAAGTGTGGAGAAGAGCTTCTTTTACGCTCTGGCAGATTTGGTGAGTTTATCGCATGTAGTGGCTTTCCAAAGTGTAAATACACAGAGCAAGTTGAAGGCGAGAAAAAAGAGGGAGATGATGGCGAGAAGGCATCTTCAAGTGATGAAATCTGCGATAAATGCGGAAAAGAGATGGTTGTTAAAAATGGAAGAAATGGCCAGTTCTTAGCATGTAGCGGTTATCCTGATTGTAAAAATACAAAAAGTATGAATATAGAAGAGAAAATAAGCCTTATTCCATGTCCTGATTGTGGTGGTCAAATAAGTCTTAAAAACTCAAGACGAGGGCCATTTTGGGGATGTGGAAACTACCCTACTTGTAAATTTATCTCAAAGTTTGAACCATCAAAGTTTAAATGTAAAGAAGAGGGATGCAGTGGCGCACTTGCATATCGAGTATTTAGAGGTAAAGAGATATATGAGTGTATAAAGTGTAAAGCAAAAACACCAGCGCAAGAGATAACAGCAGAGTAGAGAAATGAAGATAGGTATCATCTCTGACACTCACACAAAAGTAAAAAAAGCGCGTCGTGCAATAGATACTTTAATCAAAGATGGCGCGGAGTTTATAATACATGCTGGTGATATCGTAGATATTGAAATCCTTCATATTTTGAAAGAGAGCGGTATAGAGTATATAGCAGTGTATGGAAACAACGATGCTCATTTAGCTCAGTTTCATACACAATTCAACTTAGTTCAAGAGCCTTACTACTTTAAATTAGCAGGTGTTAAGTTCAAGCTGATGCATCTTCCATTTTACATGTCGCCTGACGCTGATGTTGTGGTTTTTGGTCATACACATGAGTTCTCACAAGAGTTTATAAACAACACTCTTTTTGTTAACTCTGGCGAGGTTTGTGCAAGAAACAAACCTATCTCAGAGTGGTTGATGCTTGAAGTAGAAGATAAAAGCTATAAACTCACAAGATATACAAGAGAGAATAAAAGCGATACAATAGAGAAGACAAAATTTAAATATATAAGAGAAAAGAAGTGAATCAAAAAATATTTTTATGTTCTATCTGCAATATAAATAGCGGTACATGCAATGAAGATTGTAAATTTTGTTCTCAAAGTGTGCGCTACAAAGCTGATATAGAGCGTTATAAGCAAAAAGAGATGTCACTAATACTCAAAGAAGCACATAGTGCTTACTCCAATGGTGCGCTTGGTTTTTGCCTTGTAACTTCAGATAAAGGCTTAAACGATAAAACACTAAGTTTTGTATGCTCTATCGCAGAGGTTTTAACTAAAGAGTTACCAGAGTTAAGGCTTATCGCTTGCAATGGAACAGCAACTTTAGAGCAACTTCTAACACTTAGGGCTTCTGGTATAAAAGCCTATAATCACAACCTAGAGACTTCAAAAGACTTTTATCCTAAAATCTGCACAACTCACTCTTGGAATGACAGATATGAGACATGCCAAAATGTAAACAAATCAGGTTTAGTCCTTATAAGTGGAGGAATTTTTGGTCTTGGAGAGAGTGAGGAAGATAGAATCTCTATGCTAAAGTCACTAGATAGCTTAAAGCCAACATCTGTTCCTATAAACTTCTACCATCATAATGAAGCTCTTGAACTTAGTCCAAATCCTCTAAATATTGATGAGGCCTTCTCACTTATAAAGCTCACAAGGGAGATGCTTCCTGATGCGCAAAGAGTAATGGTTGCTGGTGGAAGAGGACTTATGTTTGGAGATAGAGAGGGTGAGATATTTTCTCATGGTGCTAATTCTATTGTTATTGGAAACTATCTTACAACAAGCGGAAAGGCAATGCAGAGGGATTTGGAGATGTTAAAATCACTAAATCTTGATATAGCTTCTTCGGTAAAATAGTTTATGTATGACAATATAGCATTAATCACAACCATCTCTCTTATTATTATATTTTCGCCATTTTTTGCGAAATTTATAAAGCTACCTACCACCCCAATAGAGATTATGTTTGGTTCTATTTTTGCATATATGGGGTTTTTACACGAGGCGCATCTATTTAAAATAGTTGCAGAGCTTGGATTTTTATATCTAATGTTTATCGCAGGAACAGAGATAAACCTCAAAAGTACACTAAAAACCCCAAAAGAGTTGATACGAAAAATCATCATCTATCTTGTTATTTTATACGCTTTTTCTATTGCTATCTCTCTTTACTTTGATCTTGGAAAAATCTTTATGGTGCTTATGCCTCTGATCTCTGTTGGCTTAATCGCAACACTCTCAAAAGAGTACGGAAAAACTCCATGGCTGGCTCTCTCAATGACGGCAGGAGCCATAGGTGAGATCGTAAGTATTGGCTTTTTAACACTAACATCTGCAACGATAGAGACCGGTGTTGGCTTCGCACTTGTACAATCAATCTTTTCACTCGCACTTTTCTTACTCTTTATGTTTGTACTCTTTCGTGCTATTGAGCTTCTTTTTTGGTGGTTTCCATCAGTGGCAACTTCACTTATGCCTCACGAAGACAACAAAGAGCAAGATATAAGACTATCTATGGGAATATTTTTTCTCCTTGTTGGAGCTATGCTTTATCTAAAACTTGAACTCGCTTTTGGTGCATTTTTAGCTGGAATTTTTATACCAACATTTTTTGAGCATAAAAAAGAGCTTCCTGAGAAACTAGCCTCTTTTGGTTTTGGTTTTTTAATCCCAATATTTTTTATCCATATAGGAAGCTCGTTTCATCTTGAAGCGCTCTTTATGGATGGTCTTATAACAAAGGCTCTTTTGATTACTTTTGCAATGACATTTATGCGCCTTGTTGCTTCGCTTGTTTTTATAAAAGATTTAAAGCTTGTGGACACTCTTTTGATGGGCTTTTCCCACTCTATGCCACTTACCCTTCTTATAGCAATGGCAACGCTTGCATACAACGGTAAGAGCATAAGTGAGCTAAACTATTATGCGCTAATTTTAGCTTCTCTGTTTCAAGCAATCTTTATAACAATAATAATCAAACTGATAAACAATTATAAAATCAAGCAGGAGCTTGCATCATGAGCCGCTTTAAGAGCATTTTCATTGCACTGCTTGTTCTGTGCTTTATCCCATCTATAAATGCACAAACCCCTTTTACTCTAACTGGTATAAAGAGTTACTATCCAGTGGTTGAATTTAATACAGACAAGATAGATACAAAATATAAAGAGCAAATACTAAATATGCTCATTGAAAAATCAGCAGAACTTGGAGTTGAGACAAAAAACTTCTCAACTCGCTCACTTGCACTAATTGTCAGCTATATCGGTGTGGGCGACACACTTGCACTTAAGATGGAGCTTCTTGTTGGAGAAAATGTTATGCGCCTTGATACAAAAGAGGAGATTTTTGTCCTCTCTTATATAAATAGTCGTATCTTTGTACCCGAGGAGCTTGAAGAAGAGCTCCTTGAAAATAGTGAAGAACTTTTAGATATGTTTGTAGCACAATATAAAGAGGATAATCTGTGAGAAATATACTACTAGCTCTTTTACTTAACATTGTAGTTTTTGCAGATGGTTATAGAGATTTTGCAACAGCTATGAGCTATGAGACAAACTATGAAACAGCTCTTAAGCGGGCTAAAGCTGAGAATAAAAATCTTATGGTTTTGATGGTTACTAACTACTGTCCATGGTGTTCTAAGTTTGAAAAAAGAACTCTGATGGACGCAAATATAGACAAAACTATAAAAGCAAAATATATCCCTCTAATCATAAATAAAGATGAGAAGAATTTTCCACCGTTTCTTAATGTTCCTGTTGTACCAACAACATTTTTTATAGACCCTTCAAGTGAGGAATCATTTCATCAGAGTGTTGGCTTCTCAAACAAAATAGATTTTGCCAACCTACTAGAAGCTCTAAAATAGTCTCTTATAGCTTCTCTTCTTGGATATGTTTAGCAATAGCGTGCCCATGATTTAGCCCCAGAGCTATACTTCCACCTGATTCTTGCGTTATATCTCCAGCGACAAAAAGTCCCTCTATATTTGTCTCATAGTTATCATTGTGAACAGGTTTGCCATCTTCTTCTTTTATGCCAGAACTCGCCAAAAAGGCACTAGGCGTTGTTCCACCAATTGCATAAATCACTCTATCATAGACTCGTGGTTCAATCTCGCCGAAGATAACCTTTACTTTGCCATTATCATTTTCAAGAGAAGTTATATCTACTCCTAAAATTGGCTCTACCTCTTTGTGCATAATCGCATTTGCGATATCTCTTTGATTTGTAGGGTTTGCGCGTCTAAAAGTCTCTCTTCTATAACAGATACCAACTTCATTTTTAGCACTTAAATCAACGGCATACTCTATAGCGCTATCTCCTCCACCAACAACTAAAATCTTCTCACCACCATTACAACCCTCAAGAGTAAATCCAACTTTGCTCTTGATCTCATGTGGTATCTTATAATCAGGCTTGTTTGGCTTACCCATTCTTCCAATGGTTACAACGACATATTTTGCCTCTATACTCTCACCCGCAATAGATACTTCAAAGAAGCCATCTCTTTTTTTGATGCCTTGAACTTCTGTATGTGTTCTTAGCTCTACAGAGTGGTTGTTTAAAATCTCATCAAAGAAATCTAAAGTGCTCTCTTTTGTACCATCTACAAAGTAGATTTTACCCTCTAACTCTACTTTTTGCCCTTTCCAGTCTTTGTCAACTCTCTTGTTTTCTTTATAGTATTTTCGTATCGTTGAGTTGTGGTTTTGGTCTTTTTCTAAGATGATGATATCTCTTACACCAAGAAGATAACTCTCAACTGCAGTTGCAATTCCTGATGGTCCAGCACCAATGATTGCAAGATTGTACATATGACTCATAACAAATCCTTATCTTTTAATATCTGCATAATATCACAACCAAAAAGTGTTCTATATATATTTTGTACTATAATTTACAAATTAAATCTCTTTTTTTGGAAAAATCCCACACTATGAACTCTATAAATGCCTAAAATTGACAATAAAACATTCTACTCAAGTGCAATAGAGATGTATGGAATAACTGCCAAAGGCGTAAATTGGCACTCAAAGGAGTCCCAAAACCTTCGCTTTGAGATTATCTTAAAGATGCTCCCCAAAGAGATGAGTGAGTATAGCGTGGCTGACGCTGGATGTGGATTTGGAGATTTGTATCTTTATATGCAGAAGAAAAAGAGAATGCCAAAAGAGTATATCGGTATAGACGCTCTTATAGATATGTACTCGATTGCTAGTGAAAGAACTGGTTGTGAGATAGTAGTTGCTGATATCTGCAAAGAAGAGCTTCCTTCTGCTGACTTTTATATCTGTAGCGGTGCTATGAATGTGTTAAATGATTTTGAAACACATCTTTTTATGCAAAACTGCTTTAACTCATGCAAAGTTGGTTTTTTGTTCAATGTACTTTACGGAGATAAAGAGAGTGAAACATATAACTACCTCACAAGAGCAAAGATAGAGAAAATCGCAACTGAGTTGGGCGCAAGCGAGGTTATATTTAAAGATGACTATATGCAAGATGATGTAACTGTAATGTTTAAAAAGAGTCTTTAATGGGCGCTGTTTTTGGGATTTTAGGAGAGTATGACGAAAGAGCGGCAAATCATGCGCTCTATTTACTCTTACATAGAGGAGTAGATTTTAGTAAAACAGTACTGAGAGAAAATCTATTTTTTGCAAATAACACCTTTATATATAAAAATATATTGCTCTCATTTAATGGTGAAGTTTATAACTTAAATGAGCTAAAAGCCAAACTATCTTGCGAATTTGATTTTAGAACTCAAAGTAATGATGAAGTTATAATCGCTGCTTACTTAAAGTGGGGAGAAAGTTTTGTATCTCACTTAAGTGGAGCATTTGTAATAGCTATTTTAGATGATGCTACACTCTATCTTTTTCGTGATAGACTTGGTGAAAAACCGCTCTATTATCTACATAATAATGCCTTTATCTTTGCCTCTGAGATAAAAGCCCTTGTACCTTTTTTGCAAAAAATAGAGATGGATGAGGATGCACTTCTTAGTTATCTCTCATACTTAGCACCAACTCCACCCTTTACCTTTTTTAAAAATATCAAAAAATTAGCTGCTGGAGAGTATCTTGTTTTTAAAGATGGTAAAGTTAAAGTAGAGAGATATTTTGACCTACTCGACTCTGCTGTATCTCTTATAAAAGATAGAGATGAAGCCATCTTTTTAATCCAAAACAGACTTGAAGAGGCAATAAATATAAGAGTTAGTAGCGATACTCCTATGGCATCTCTTCTTTCTGGCGGAATTGATAGTGCTGCCATTAGCGCTTATACAAAGAAGAGTGCTTTAGACATCCAAACGTACACGCTTGGATACAAAGAGTTTGCAAAGTATGATGAAAGAGCAAATGCCGCAGAGAGTGCCTTGCTTCTTGGAGTAAAAAACAGAGCTATTGAGATTTCTCAAAAAGAGTTTATAGAGTCATGTGATAGTGTTTTGGACACTCTTGATGAGCCTATAAATGATCCAGCAAGCATACCTTTATCTCTACTTTTTGGGCATATTAAGCAAGATGGTTACAAGGTGGTTCTAAGTGGTGAAGGGAGTGATGAGTTATTTTTAGGGTATAGACAATATTTTGAGTTTTTAGATATTCAAAATCTTACAAACATTAAAAACAAGAACTGGTTAAGCGGTTATTTTCATTCAAACTTCTCAATGAACAGAGAGTGGGAACGCTATAAAAGAGTCTTTGATGGCTCACTTTTATTTCGTACAAGTGGAGAAAACTTTACAGACTTGCAAAAAAATGTAACTATGAAAAGAAACGTAAGAGATAACGAATCACTAAAGTATATACAACATTATAGAGATATATTTGAAGCTTCATCCCACTCTGATGAGAGTATCTGGTACAGCTATATAGATATGCATATTTTTTTAGGCGAGCACTCACTTAGCAAATTAGACCGCTTAAGTATGGCACACAGCATTGAGACAAGAGCACCTTTTTTAGACCATAGACTTGCCTCTTTGGTATTTAGCATAGATCCAAAACTTCGTTACGAAGATGGTGTAACAAAGTCTCTTTTAAAGTCCGCTCTAAAACCTATGATTGATGAGAAAATTCTTGGGCGAAGAAAAAAAGGATTTTCAAATCCATTTATGGAGTATCTCATAGAGAGTAAAAAAATATCGCTCATAAAAGAGGTAAATGATAAAACTGGGATTTTTAAAAAAGATATTTTGAACGAGCATATCAAACAAGCTGCGAGTGGTGGCTTTAAACAGCACATATGGGGACTTTATGTACTGAGCGTTTGGTTAAAGAAGTATCTGTTATGACTCCTCTTCTTCAACATTAATAGAACTTAGATGTACAAACTGTGAGATTTCTGGATCATAGTACTCTATCTCTCCACACTCTATATTGTAAACCCATCCATGTATAGTGATTTCTCCACTATCGACTCTTTTTTTAACAGATGGATACGTAAAAAGATTTTCCAATTGCGATACAACTGAGAGTTTCTCTGTTAGGCGGTAAAGAGTCTCTTTATCTGCATTTAATCCAAGTGCTAAAATAGCTTGAACTTTTGCACTCTCTCCTAGTGTTAACCATGTTTTTGAATGAACTAACTCAGGGTTATTTGCACAACTTTTCTTATGGATTGCTTCTATTGCTCCACAATTTGTATGTCCGCATACAATAATACTCTCAACCTTTAAAATGGTTACCGCATACTCTATTGCTGAAGCTGTTGAGTGAAAATCTTCATCTGGTTTATAAGGAGCTACAAAATTACCAACATTTCTAATAACAAAAAGATCCCCTGGGGCACTTTGCGTTATAAGGTTTGGCAGAACTCTTGAGTCAGAACAGCCTATATATAGAGCTTTTGGTGTTTGGCCTTTTTGAGCTAACTGTAAAAACTCTTTTTCGTAGGCTTTGAAAAAACTATCTTGGAAAAGCTTATTGCCTAAAATCATATTGTTATTAACCATACAAAACCTCCATAAAATTTGTGAAAAAAATTATATCTAAATAATTTTCCTCGCTGTTAAACAGAGATAATCTTTTCCGGTAATAATTACTCTATATTTTTTTTGCTGGAGGTATTTTTTACAAAAATGTATATCTTTTAAAACTAAGCTCATTTCACTAAAGGCGTAGTTTGGGGCTTTTGCACCATAAATCATCTCGCCATCAATCCATCTACAATTTGGAAAGCCTAAAATCATAGCTCCATCCTTTTGCAGATAATTTTGATAAATGCTCATAAATACAGCGTTAAACTCTATGTTTGAGCTCTGCAAAGTCCCTATGGAGATGATAATATCAAATTCACCTAAATCAAGTTCCCCAAGAGAGTTTATATCATGAGAGAAAAATCTTACATTCTCATCCTCTAAAAAATCCTTCTTTGCATACTCTATCGCAGAAGTTGAGTAGTCAATCCCTATAAACTCTATCTTGCTAAAGAGCTCATAAGGCAGCATCTCTTTTATAACTCTAAACTCATCACCTCGGTTTACGCCAAGATTTAAAACTCTCTTTTTTGAGCCTATATTTATAAACTCCAGAGCCTTTTGATAGTGATACAAAAAGCTAAACTCTTCTGTTTTATCAAGCTTAAAAAACTCACTATCTACACCATACTTCTCAGAGCCACCACCACTCTCGTGAAATGAGTTCTGTGCATTTAACTTTTGAAATCTTAAAATAGTAGTAATTTCATCTCTCTTTATAGGCGCTAAGAGTTTCATAAAAAAGAGTTGAGCTAAATCTACAAAACCCCTATATCCAAACCTCTCTACATCAGAGTCAAGAAACTCAATCTCGGCAATCTCGCCATCTTTTATATCCATGCTCTTGAAGCACTTAAGTACTTCTGAGGCATTTTTGTCTCTTAAATCAAACCTCATCTACGAGAGGATATGTCTTAACTGCATTGCGTACCATAGAACTATAAGATTTAAAAAGAATATCATCATAGAGCTTCCACGTGATACTATTTTTTGAATAGTTGTACGCTCATTTTTATGTGTTCTTAGTGCTATTCGCATGTGAATGATTGTCAAAAATGTAATCGTTGCTACATAAAAAAGTTTATGACTCATCATATAGCCTAGTTTTGACTCATTTACATCAAGCGTTAGAACTGAAATAAGGTTAAAGTTGAAAAACAAAAATGTACCAGTACTTATAAGAACTATGAGCCAAAAGCTCTCAAAATAGCCATACAATGGGCCTAAATACTCATAAGTTTGTGCCTGTTTTTCTTTACCTTTTAAAAAGATACCAAGTAAGAAAAGTAAAAGTGCTCCACCTATCCACGCAGTTGCCGCTAAAATATGAAAATATAAAATAATATCTACCATAACTCTCTCTTTGAAAAAAAATTATTTGATTATAGTGTAAAATAGCATCAAATTTATTGTAAAACTACAAGAAAAAAAGAGGTCAAAATGCAAGAAATAACTATTTGGCATAATCCAAAATGTTCAAAATCTCGTGAAGCTATGAGCATTTTAGAGCAAAACAGTTGCGAAGTAGAGGTTGTTAAATACCTTGATGTTGCTCCAAGCAAAGATGAAATCATAACAGCACTCACAATGCTTGGGATGAATCCTAAAGAGCTTATGAGAACAAAAGAAGATATATATAAAGAGCTAAATTTAAAAGAAGAGTATGACTATGATAAGCTCGTAGATGCCATGGTTGCAAACCCAAAGCTTATTGAGAGACCTATTATTTTTAAAGGTAACCGTGCAATCATAGGTCGCCCAACTGAGATAATTGAAGCTTTTTTAAAGAGTTAATCCTCTTGTGAAGCTTTTGTTACAAAGTGGCACTCAGTAGTTGAGTATGGGCAAGTTTTTACTATACTCATCTCATACTGCTCCTCTTCTATACCGCCCTCACTGCGCTCATAGTGACGCATTGCCGCATTAAAAGCTGTGAGGACCATATTTGCACTATCTTGGTGCTCTGTTGAGATATGCTCAACTTGCTCACCCTCAGGCTTACTCAAGTCAACCTTTGGAGCGGGAATAGCTGCGTAACTCTCTTGAAGGTCTTTGTTTAATTCCTCAGCTATCTCTTGCGCACTCTCAACGCTCTCACCCTTAATCATACCAGTAAAAATCGAACCCAGAGTGGTTGTATCTTGTGTGCCATTTGTTCCAAACATAACATCCAAGATATTTTTATCATCTCTTTTTATATACATTATCACATAGCTTTTTGTTGAGTGGTCTATCCCTACTCCAACACATGAAGCGTCTTCTAATTTACCATAATTTTCAGGCTGCATAAGATGCTTACCGATTTCTGCTTGTAACTCTTTATCTTCAATCATTCTCTACTCCGAGCTTTTGTATAACTACATTGTTATCTTTTATAAATTTTGAGATTACCTCTGAGTGTGTATGCTCATAAGACTTTAGATATACAATCTTCTTTACTCCGCTTGCTATTATGTTTTTACTACACTCGCTACATGGCTCAAGAGTTACATAGATAGTTGCACCTTCTATACTTATACCTTTTCTCGCCGCCCAGATTATTGCATTCATCTCTGCATGTATTTCGTATGTTTTTGACCACTCATGGTGCTCATGAGTATAGTTATCTTGCCAATGCTCACAGCAGTTTATATATCCAGCAGGTGTACCGTTATAGCCAGTGCTTAGGATTCTTCCATCTTTTACAATTACAGCGCCAACTTGCTTTGAGACACATTTTGAAGCTTTTGCTATCTCTTTGGCTATGTTTATAAAATTTTCATCGCTTAGCATCTACTTCACTTCTCGTACAATTTGAATATCTGCGTTTCCTCTTAATCTTGCAAAGTAGTCACTTAAAACTTGCTCTCTTTTTTGACCCATAAGAGTGTTACTTAGTTGGTTTTTTACATCCTCATAGCTACCAATATGCGATTTTTTAGCCTCTTGGAGGTAAAAGCTCACATGCCCACCTTGTTGGTCCATAACTACAGGTGTAAAATTTTTATCTTCTGTTTTCTCAAGTAGCTTTGCAAGTTCTGGAGATATTTTATCATATGGAAGTTCTCTCTCTTCTACCTTTACCTCATCAGAGATAAACATAGGAGTTGTTATCTTCTTTCTAAGTGCCTCTTCATTTGGTGAAGAGTAAATGATAACTTTAAAAGATTTTGGACGTGAAAACTCATCTTTGTGAAGCTCATAATACTCCTTCATCTCTTCTTCATCAGGCATGCTCATTGAAGAGTATGCGATTGCTGAGTAGAGTTTTTGAGAGAGAAGTTTCTCTCTAGTTTTTTCTTTAAACTCTTCAGAAGTTAGCCCATTTGACTCGCGAACTGCATCATAAAATGCATCTATACTCAAGTTGTTTGCAGCTGCAACTTTTTTAATATCATCATAAATTTCACTACTAGTTACTGTTATTTTTCTCTCTTGTATTTCAGCCGCTTCTAGCTTTTTTCTTATCAAAATATCTGTTGCCATTGTTGCGTTTACTTTTGATAGGTGCATCTCATCTTTAACATCACGAATTGTAATAGCTTCGCCTTTTACAACAACGCTAACCCCATTAATCATCTCTGCACTAAGCATCGCGCCTAAGAGAAGCGCTAATATTATTTTATACATTCAAAATCCTCTAAAATTTAAGATAAGTATTTTACCCGCTTTTAACAAATGATACCCTAAAATTCGACAACTATTTTACAAAGGCTTTTTTTATGATTGTCACTCGTTTTGCTCCAAGTCCTACGGGATATTTACATATAGGCGGTTTAAGAACGGCGCTTTTTTCATATCTTTGGGCTAGAAAAAACGGTGGCAAATTTCTTCTTCGCATAGAAGATACAGATAAGGCAAGAAACTCTCAAGAAGCCGCAGAGGCTATTGTAAAAGCTTTTCATTGGCTGGGTTTAGAGCATGATGGCGAAATCACTTATCAGTCACAAAGAGATGATATCTATGCAGTCTATGTAAAACAACTTCTTGATGAGGGCAAAGCGTATAGATGCTACATGTCAAGAGAGGAGTTAGATGCTCTTAGAGAGACTCAGATGGCAAACAAAGAGCGAACAAAGTACGATGGCAAATATCGTGATTTTGAAGGCACGCCACCTGAGGGCGTAGAGAGTGTTATCCGCATAAAAGCTCCACTAAGTGGTGAGATTATTGTAAGAGATGGCGTAAAAGGTGATGTTGTCTTTAGAGCTGAAGATATCTTAGATGATTTTGTAATCGCTAGAGCTGATGGCTCGCCTACATATAACTTTGTTGTGGCGATTGATGATCATCTTATGGGGGTAAATGAGGTAATCCGTGGGGATGACCACCTCTCAAACACGCCAAAGCAGATAATTATTTATGAAGCGCTCGGATTTGATGTTCCAAAGTTCTATCATGTTCCTATGATTCATAATTCAGAGGGCAAAAAACTCTCTAAGCGAGATGGCGCGACTGATGTTATGGCGTATAAAGAGATGGGCTACACTCCAGCTGCACTACTAAACTTTTTAGTTCGTTTGGGATGGAGTAATGGAGATCAAGAGATATTTTCAATGGATGAGATGAAAGAGCTTTTTAACCCAAAAAATATAAATCGCTCAGCATCTATCTACAACACTGAAAAGCTTGATTGGCTAAACTCACACTACATCAAAAACACTCCAAATCAAGAGTTGGCAAAGATGTTAGAAGCGTATGATATAACTATAGCTTCTCATGATAAAAAAGAGATTTTGCTTGACGCTGTAAAAGAGAGAGCAAAGACTCTTAAAGAGATGGCACTTCTTGTAAGCGAGATGATTAATCCTCCAGCATCTTATGATGAAAAAGCACTTGAGAAGGCATTTAAAGGCGAAGCTGTTGAAGTTTTAAACAACTTTGTAGCAAAACTCTCTTCATCAAAAGAGCTCCATCTTCCAAGTGAGTATCATCATGTTATGCAAGAAGTAGTTGATGAAATGGGTGTTGGATTTGGAAAAATTGGACAGCCACTAAGAGTTGCTCTGCTTGGAAAGATGAGCGGTCCAGGGCTTGATAGCGTTATGGCGGTTATCGGAGTTGATGAGACTATCAAGCGAGTAAAGAGCACTTTAGCCCTTATAAAATGAGAAGAGTTCTAATACTACATGGCTGGGGTGGAAGCGATTTTCCACACTGGCAGAGTTGGATTGCTAGCGAGATAGCAAAAGATTATGGATGTGTTAGTTTTTTAAAGTTTAGCGATACTCAGCATCCAAAAAAAGATGTTTGGTTAAAAGAGTTAGAACTTGAGATGGATAGATTTCGCCCAGATGTAGTTCTTTGCCACTCTATAGCAAATATACTCTGGTTTCATCTTTGTAACAAAGTAGAACTATTAGGGATAGAGAAACTTTTTTTAGTAGCTCCTCCGAGTCTTAAATGCGACATTGAAGAGTTGCAGAGCTTTTTTCCATGTTTGATTCCAAAAAGTCTTTATGCAAAAAAAACTCTACTCATTAGCTCAAACAATGATCCATACATCTCACAAGATGAGGCAAAAAAGCTCCAAAATGCGCTTGGCATAGATATGAAAGAGTTACGAGGCGCTGGGCACATTAACGCTGATGGCGGTTATGGTGAGTGGCCATGGCTATTACAAGAGATAAAAAAATAAAACAAAAAAGAAGAAAATGATACAGTTAATAAACATTACCAAAAACTTTGGAAAACAAGATCTATTTAGCGGACTTAGCTTTAAGTTAAATCCAGGAAACAAAATGGGCTTAGTTGGTAGAAATGGAAGTGGAAAATCAACACTTTTCAAGATAATTTTGGGCGAAGAGACTCCTGATAGCGGAGAGGTAATCATCCCAAAAGGATACAAGATAGGAACACTTAAACAGTATCTTGTCTTCACAGAGTCCACACTTAGAGAAGAGGCAGCACTTGCTCTTGAAGAGGATATGAAGTATGATGTTTATAGAGTTGAGAGGATTCTTTTTGGTTTAGGTTTTACGCAAGATGATTTGGAAAAAGATCCACTCTCATTCTCAGGTGGTTATCAAATCCGTATAAATCTTGCAAAACTACTTGTAACAGAGCCAAATCTACTACTCCTAGATGAGCCCACAAACTACCTTGACATCCTCTCGCTTAGATGGTTAAAGAGCTTTTTAAAAGCATTTCAGGGCGAGGTTATCCTAATCACTCACGATAGAGATTTTATGGACGCTGTTACAACTCATACTATGGGAATTGTGCGCAGAAACTTAAGAGTTATCGCTGGAGATACGCATAAGTATTATGAGCAACTAAAATCAAGTGATGAGCTTCATGAGAAGCAAAAAATCTCACAAGATAAAAAAGTAAAAGAGCTAGAAGATTTTATCGCAAGAAACAAAGCGCGCGCTTCAACTGCAGCTCTTGCTCAATCAAAAGTAAAACAGCTCGAGAAGATGGACTTGCTTGAAGATTTGGGTTATGACTCCACTCTAAGCTTTAACTTTAACTACAAAGACACTCCAGCAAAAGTTCTGCTTGAAGTTAAAAATCTAAGTTTTGGTTACACAGAGGACAACATACTCTTTAAAAACATCTCTTTTGTGCTTGAAAAAGGTCAAAGACTTGGCATAATCGGTAAAAACGGAAAGGGTAAATCAACCCTTTTAAATACAATTGCAGGTGAGTTAAAACCTCTAAGTGGAGAGGTTCACATGCACCCAAGCACTGCATTTGCACACTTTGGTCAAACAAACATAGCAAGACTTCATCCAAACAGCAACGTTATGGATGAGATTCACTCAGCAAACACAAAGCTCTCCGCACAAACTATCAGAGGTATCTGTGGCTCGATGATGTTTAGCGGAGATAGCGCTGAGAAAAAAGTATCTCTTCTCTCTGGTGGGGAAAAGAGTCGTGTAATGCTAGGTCAGATTTTAGCCCGTGATGTAAACTTGCTATTTTTGGATGAGCCTACTAACCACTTGGATATGGATTCTATTGAAGCCCTAACGGTTGCGATTGGAGAGTTTGAAGGCTCACTCATCATTGTCACGCACTCTGAAGAGTTGCTCCGCCGTACATGTGATAGACTAATCGTCTTTACAAGAAATGGGGCAGAACTCTTTGATGGCGGATATGACCTCTTCTTAGAAAAAATGGGTTGGGAAGATGAAGAGGATGATAGCTCCTCAAAACCAAAAGCGAAAAATAGCTCAAAAGATAACAAAAAGACAAAAGCTGATTTGATAAAAACAAAGAGCAAACTAACAACGCCTATAAGTAAAAAGATAATAAAACTAGAAGAGAGTATAATTAAATCAGAAGCAACGCTAGCTTCTCATCAAAAAAAGCTTCTTGAAGGCTCTACTAGCGGAGATAGTTTTAAAATCATAGAGTACTCAAAGCTCGTAAGCATGGAGCAAAAAGAGGTTGAGAAGATGTTTGAACTCTTAGAGATTTTGCAAAATGAATTTGATGAAATAACAACTGATTTTGATAAAAAAATAGCAGAGCTTGGTGATTAACCTAAATTAAGGGTGTAAAAACATGGAAATATTTTGTAAGTTATATACTACTATGCAAAAAAGAGCTAGTCGCAACAATATAATTGCCTTGTTGGTTCTTTTGCTCTCGATAATACTCGCGGTTATTATTTGGTATGCATCGAAGAATTATCATGACTCTTTATCTCAAAAAAGATTTGAGAGTGCTGCGGATGAGCATGTTTACAAAATAGAAAAGCATATGCTAACTTATGAGAGTGTTTTAAAAAGTGGAGCTGCTTTTTTTTATGGAAGTGAGCATATAAAACATAAAGAGTGGCATGATTTTATAAACGCAATAGATATATATAACAATTATCCTGGTGCTTATGGTGTTGGTATTGCTATGATGATTGCTCCTGAAGAAGTATCTCTTGTAGAGAAAAATATGAAAGAAGATGGGTTTGAATCATTTGCAATAACTCCTTCTGGTAAACGAGATATTTACAGCTCAATTCTCTACTTAGAGCCTACAGATAAACGTAATCTAACTGCAATTGGTTACGATATGTACTCTGAGCCCGTGCGCCGTTTTGCAATGGACAAAGCCGCAGATAGCGCAAAAATATCAATCTCTGCAAAGGTTAGATTAGTTCAAGAGACTGAGCAAGATGCACAGCATGGCATATTAATGTATATGCCACTTTATAAAAAAGGTGCAAAGATAGATAGCATAGAACAGAGGCGAGAAGCACTATTAGGTTTTGTTTACAGTCCTTTTCGTATGAACGAGCTTATGCAAAGTATAAATTTAGACAACTCTCTTTTAAACTTTGAAATCTATGATGATAAGAGCATGACTGAAGCCAACCTACTTTACAAATCACCTAAATCAGACTCTTATAACACAAAATATAAAATACAAAAAACAGTTACTGTAAACAACAAAACATGGTATATCAACATATGTGGTACAAAAAAGTTTCAAGACTCTGCAAACACATTCTTTCCTCTACTTATTACATCAGCTGGTTTATTAGTGCAATTTCTTTTACTATTTGTTATTTTGATACTTATTAAAAATAGACATATGTTAAAGCTTCAGGCAAATGAACTCTCTAAGCTCTCTCAAGCCCTTGAGCAAAGCCCAAATTGCGTGGTAATTACTGATTTAGATGGAAATATCGAATATATAAATAGTAGATTTTTAGCCTTAACGGGATATAAGAAGGATGAAGTGATTGGTGAAAATCCACGATTTTTACAATCTGGAAAAACAGATCCTAAATTATATATAGAGATGTGGGAAAATCTTCTTGATGGAAAAATATGGCAAGGAGAGTTTATTAACAAGACAAAAAAAGACGAAGAATATATAGAGAGCGTAAATGCTGCACCTATTTTTCAAGCTGATGGAACAATCTCTCATTACATGGCGATAAAAGAGGATATTACAGAAAAAAAGCGCATACAAGCACAAGTCCAATATCTAGCAAATTTTGATTCTCTTACAGGACTTCCTAACAGATTTCAACTATATGAACATATGAAATATATCATAGGTATATCTGAGCGAAATAATGAGAATTTTAGTGTTATATTTTTGGATCTCGACTATTTTAAAGAGATTAATGATAACTTAGGCCATGATGCTGGGGATGCTCTTCTTGTAGAACTCTCAAATCGTTTTGCATCAACTCTACGTAATGCAGATATGGTCTCACGTGTGGGTGGCGATGAATTTATTTTTATCTTACCAAATACTGGTGCAGCTGGAGCTATGCATCTTGCAGAAAAACTTCTTAAAATTACTAATACTCCACATATATATAATGGGAATGAACTTCTTGTATCTGCCTCTATCGGTATAGCTATATACCCAACAGATGGCTCAGATCAACAGAGTCTCTTTAAAAATGCAGATACTGCTATGTATGAAGCAAAACAATCAGGGCGAAATAGATACGTTTTCTTTTCAAAAGATTTACACTAACCATCGATTCTTTTTATAAAGCTCTTAATCTCTTCACCCTCTTTTTGGATAATTTGACTAAGGGTATAGGTGATTTCTGATATACCCTCTCTTATGCAGATTTGATTTAATTTATTCATCATTACCTTTGCACCTTGAGGGGTCTCGGCAAGGTATATAAGTAAAAACGAGTCTTCATCCCATCTGATTAGCATATCATCTTGTCGAATTATACTTTTTAGATTTGCCACAAAATCTTTAAGCAAATTTGCATCACCTAGATTAGTTTTTATAAGAATTGCGCTTATTATTTTTTTATTTAAGAGCGCTACATCTTGATAACTTTGAGCGATTTGTAAAAAATAAGCCTTAGCATAAGCTCCACTTTTTGCATCAATATTTGCATTATTCTCAATCATGATACGCTTAATTAGCGTTTGTGTGATATCACTAAAGAGAGCAATAACATAATCTTGTGTTTTATTTATCTCTACAGAAAAAGCGTATGGCTCATAGCTAGGTGTTATCATGCTTACAACCCTATCAATCTCTTCTAGCTCTAAAATAGCATCATACCAAGGAGCTTTGTTTTGAATCTTCTGGGAGTGAAAATAAGATGGATGTGGAACAAAGTTATGAACAAATGGACCGAATTCCTCTTCATACTGCTCAACTGAAGAGACTCCAAAGAACTTCTTTAGAGCACTGTTCATCAGAACTATCTTGTTGTCTTTGAAAATAACAATCAAATCTTTTTGCATATCTGTAATGCTCTTTATGATAGCTAGGCTAGTATCTTCACTCAAAAGTAATCCTTTAGTTCCACTCATCTATTTTACCAAAAATCTCCATCTGCGTCATGTAGAGTCGTACATCAAACTCTATCTGATGATAAGATGGCTGCATATGAAGGCACAAACTATAAAACGCTTTGTTATGCTCTTTTTGTTTAAAATGCGCTAGTTCATGCACGACTATCATCTCCAAAAATTCCTCAGGCACACTCTTAAACATAGAAGCTATACGAATCTCGTTTTTACTTTTAAGTTTTGAGCCTTGAACTCTTGAGATGAAGTGATGCGTACCCAAAGCGTTATGGATAACACTTATCTTGCCATCATAAAGCGCTTTACTGAGAGTTGGGGCATTTTTCATATGAGTCTGTTTTAACTCATTTACATAGCTAAAGAGTGCTTTATCTGTTTTCATACTGTGTGAGAGAGAGTATTTACTCTTGAGATGAAGTGCTAACTTATCCTCTTTGATAAGAGATAGCACTTGATTTTTTACATTTTGAGAATAGTTTTGTATATACTTTAAAGAATCCAAACTGAGAACTTTTTACCTTTGATTTTTCCACTCTTTAACTTATCATGAGCCTCATCTATCTTAGAGGCTTCTATGGCTACATAACTCTGTCTATCATAGATATCTATCTTTCCGATTGAATCTCCACCAAGCCCTGCTTCGCCCGTTAGTGCACCTAAAATATCTCCAGCACGAACTTTATCTTTTTTACCACCCTCGATTACAAGAGTAATGTTTTGAGGCTTCATCATAAAACCACTAACACTCTTTAGTGTTTTGCTTGACTCAAAGATACGACTGTCGTTTTTATACTCTTGTATTTTTTCTTCTTCATACGCGCTATAAAGCGTAAATGCCAATCCTTCTGCTCCAGCTCTTGCTGTTCTGCCTATACGGTGAGTGTAAGTCTCAAGCGAGTGAGGCAGGTCATAGTTTATAACCATAGAGAGCTCTTTTATATCAAGACCACGCGCTGCCACATCTGTTGCTACTAACACTGGACAGCTTTTGTTTGCAAACTGAACTAACACATCGTTTCTATCGTACTGTTCTAAATCGCCATGGATTGCAAGTGCGTCAATCTTACTCTCTTGAAGTCTCTTAGCTATTTCGTCCACTTCTACTTTTGTGTTAGCAAAGATAATCACATTTTGTGGTTTGAAATTGCTCAGTATATCTATAACAGTTTTGATTTTATCAGAGTTACCAACCTCATAAAACCGCTCTTCTATCTTGTTGGCGACCTCAGTTGCAGTCGTTTTTACATGTATAGCACTGTTTTGTATAGAAGCACTAATATCCAAAATCTCATCGGTATAAGTTGCTGAGAAGAGAAGTGTCTGTCTACTCTTTGGTACAAACTCTAAAACCTCATTTATCTCTTCACTAAATCCCATATCAAGCATTCTATCTGCTTCATCAAGAACAAGCGTATCGACATCTTCAAGAGATAGACTATCTTTTTTAAGATGCTTTAAAATCCGCCCAGGAGTACCAACTATGATATGCGCACCATGTCTGAGTGAGCCTAGTTGTGGGCCAAATGCAACGCCTCCGCATAGTGTGAGTATCTTTATATTATGTGAAAATTTAGCAAGCATTCTCAATTCACGAGCCACTTGATCAGAGAGCTCACGAGTTGGGCACAAGATGAGGGATTGAACTCTAAATTTTTTAACTTGAAGTTTATGAAGCAGTCCTATTCCAAACGCAGCTGTTTTACCGCTTCCTGTTTTTGCCTGAGCTATTACATCTTTGCCATCAATGATAAAAGGCAGAGCCTGCGCTTGGATGTCACTCATCTCACTGTAGCCTATCTCATTTAAGTTATGAAGCATCTCTTTAGTTAAGGGTAGGTTTGAGAACTCTTTGTTGTTGTTCAATATATCTCCAATATTTTAATATTCATCCTAAAAAAAGATGTTTTATATTAAAAAATCTCACTTTTAAAAAAGTAGATTATAGTATCTTTTTGCTACAATATGCCAACTATTTGGAGAGTATTAGAAATGTTTGAAGCCCTTTATGTTGGACTTGGTTTACTTTTTGGAGCTATTGGTATTTGGATTGCAGTTGCAAAGAATCTAAAAAATCAACTAGACCTTGAGAGAGAAAAATCAGCCGCTTTTTTAAATGAAAACAGCGTTTTAAAAGAGCGTATTAATGGTATAAATGAGAAAAATCAAGAAAAATTGATACTACTTGAGCAAAACAAAGAGCAGATGAGACTTGAGTTTAAAGAACTTGCTCAAAGTATTTTAGACAATAACTCACAAAAATTCTCACTTCAAAATCAAGAAAACCTCTCAAAGATGATAACTCCTATGAGAGAACAATTTAACGAATTTAAAAAACAGATTGATGATGTTTATATAAAAGAAGCAAAAGATCGCTCAATGCTTCAAGCTGAGATAAAGAGCATCAAAGAGATAAATCATCAGATGAGTCAAGACGCAAAAAACCTCACAAAGGCTCTAAAAGGTGAGAGTAAAAAGCAAGGTGTCTGGGGCGAGATGGTGCTTGAGAGCGTTCTTGAGCACTCTGGACTTAGAGTTGGCATCGAGTATGAGCGTGAAGTAACACTTGAGCATGAGCATAACCAAAGTCGTTACCGCCCCGATGTAATCGTACACCTTCCAGATGGTAGAGATATTATCGTTGATGCTAAAACGTCTCTTGTGGCGTATGAACAGTATGCCTCTGCTGAGGATGATGAGCACAAAGAGAGGTTTATAAATGAGCATATAATCTCTATCAAAAAGCATATAAAAGAGCTGAGCGAGAAGGATTATGCGAACTTAAAAGGGATAAAAACACTCGATTTTGTCTTTATGTTTGTGCCTATCGAGAGCGCTCTACTTATGGCGATGGAGCATGACAACACTCTCTTTGACCACGCATTTAAAAAGAGCGTTATTTTAGTTGGACCAACTACTCTTATGGTTTCACTCCGCGCAGTTGAGAACAGCTGGAGATACGAAAAACAGCAAAGAAATGCCCAAGAGATAGCAAAGAGAGCTGGTATGCTTTTTGATAAATTTTCTGGTTTTATTGAGAGTATTGAAAAACTCGGAAGACAGATAACAACTGTACAAAAAACCTATGATGAAACATTCTCAAAGCTTCACTCAGGAAGTGGAAGCATAACAAGCCAGTTTCAAAAGCTCGAAGCTTTGGGTGCGCAAAGTAGTAAAGCATTACCAAAGTCTCTCACTGATGTTAGTGAAGACGATATTTAAAAAAGGATGAAAACTATGAACGAAGAAGAGATTTTAAAAGATACTGTTGAGTATTTAGATGAAGAGTTACAAAAAGCAATCATAGCGGTTAATAATATAGGAGCAAAAGTATACGAAGGTACTCTTGATTCCTATGAAGGCTTTTTGCAGACAGAAAAATATAACAAAATAATAGTTGAGATAGGAAACAAGCTAAAAGAAAAAGGTATAGATATTACTCAAATTCCAGAGTATCAGCAACTCTAGTCAAGTTGCTAACTTTTTTTACTGATTTTATATATAAAACTAAAAACCTCTGCAACTGCCTTATACAGGGCTGCGGGAACTTCTTTGTCTAGCTCTACTTTTGAGAGAAGTTCTATTAGGTCTTCATCTTTTCTTATTGGAAGGTTATGAAGCTCGGCTATCTTGATAATATTCTCAGCACTCTGCCCCTGCCCTTTGGCAACTACTCTTGGCGCTGCGTCTTTGTCTGTATCATATTTTAGAGCTGCTGCTTTTTTCATACTTTTATCTCAAATCCCAAATCAATATCTCTTGGCTCTTGTTCGTACGCAGAGGTTTGATTTTTTTTAGTTGCATCAAATATCCGTATCTCTTTAGGCGTAATATGCGCCTCGATAAGGGCACTTCTAAGAGAAGAGATATTCTCTTTTACAATCTCTTTAAACTCTTTATTGTTCGAGTAGATGTGAACATTTATCTGATTTTGCTCATAAAGAGCGAGCTTTAGTTTTAACTCTCCATACTCTTTAAGCTTCAAATCTATATCGCAGTAAAATGCAGAGTTTTTATCTTTTTTTATATCTATATTTCCCTCCTCTAAAGAGTCCCAAGAAAAAGGAACATAGAGAATTGATGATGAAGATAGATGCGAGAGCAGTTGAAAGTAGTCTATCTGAAGTAGAAGCTTATCTACTTGTTTTGCTATCTCGCTTTGATTTGGATGTGAAGATTTTGTTGCCTCATCTACAGTTTTAAGTAAGATTGCTTTTAAATCTTTTGAGAGTATCTCTTTTATATTCTCATGAGAGTCTAGTTTTTGAGCATTTGCAAATAACGTAAGTTTAGATGTAAGTGAGAGAGTCTCTTTGGATAAGGCTGCATCTGGAGCCTGAGCTTTACTATTTATAACATCTGGAGCTTTTTGCGCTTCATTTAGTTTTGAAGTAATTGAAGTGCTCTCTTTTAAGGAAACTATCTCCATTATCTGGGTTGCACTCTTTATAACAGTTGAACTCTTTTGAACCTCGTTTAATTTTGAGACAATCTCTGAAACTTCTTTTGCAATGCTTTTTAAAATAGCCTTTTCATCTTTTGGAGCTTCTAAAAAAGCCATATTTGTAGCATTTTTTAGAGTTGGAGTTGAGAGTAGTTCTCTTATCTGTTGTACAACTTGCTTAGCCGCGGGAAACTGGCTTTTTTCTATACTTTTTTCAAGCGTGCTTAGAATATTTTTTAGTTCAACTTGTGGGTTTTGTACATTTTTTAGTTTTGACTCTAAAAAAACACCAGAATCTTGGAGTTTTTGCTTCAGCGCAGCAGAGCCAATCTCTTTTGTATCAAGAACAAACTTTTTAAGTACACTCTCAATTTTTAGAGGCTCTTTATCGTTTTTTATTGAGCTTAAAAGCTCTTTGATAGTAGTAGATACATTGCCTAAATCCTTAAGTGTTGGATTGTTTTTTACAAGGGTTAAAAGAGTCTTGTTAGAGTCTGCGTTTTGTGTACTCTCTTTAAGTAAAGAGGTTATAACGGATTTGAGATCTTTATCTTTACTAAGTAGCTGCATATCTTTAGGAGATGCCTCTTTTAAAACAGTCGCTAACGCCTTGTTAGTAGCTGGTGTTATAATGCCAAGATGCTTGTCAAGAGATAGATTAATCATGCTAAAGTATATCATTTCTCAAGCTCTTTTGTATGTTATTCGAGTATAATTTTAAAAACATTCCAAAGGCTCTCTTATGGCAAAATATCCCTCACTTTTAAAACAATTTCGCTCTTTTTACTTTCAAAACTCTCCAGATGATTTAGAGAGCGCTATAGAGTATTTTGCAGTTTTTGGCGGAATGAGTTGGAGTGTAGATATGAGCAGAGACCTTGAAGAACTTATAGAAAACAAGGTTTTTAAAAACTATACATATATCCACTCAGATATAACAAAAGTAACAAAAAGCGATAAAACTGCTCACTCAATACTAAGCGCTATCGCTGTTGGTGATGGAAGAGTTCACTCTGCACTAAAGAGAGCTAGAGTCTCAAGAGCGGAGGGTGAAGAGGCGATTAGAGAACTTTGTGCGAAGAACCTTCTAAGAGCTGAGTTTTCTCTTGAAGCTCCTATAAACTCTGATGAGAAGATTGACGAGAAGTTAAACTTCAACACCCCATTTATGCGCTTTTGGTTTGCCTTTGTATCGCCATATTTTAAGAGCATAAAAGAGGGAGATTTTAAAGAGGCAAAAGAGAGCTTTGAAAACCGTAAGAGTGAGCTTTATGAGCATACTTTTAGAAAACTCTCAAATGAAGTTATAAAAAAGAGCTTCAAAGATGACGCAATTATTGAGATAGGAAGTTACTGGGATAGAGATAGTGAGATAGAGATTTTAGCCAAAACAAAGTCTGGAAAAATCGTAGCAGGAGTGAGTCGCTACTCAAACCAAAAAACTAAAAAAACAACTCTCTCAAAGCTTCATGAGCAGTGTGACATCGCAGAGTTAGTTCCTGATATCTCTGTTATAGTCTCAAAGAGTGGCTTTTCAAATGAGCTAAAAGCACTAAAGAGTGAGAGCTTAAAACTTATAACTCTTAAAAATTTCAAATCACTTGTAGAAGACTTAAGTCCAAAAGATTTTATAGAGTGTGAGGGAAAGAAATATTAACAATCTAATAAATCTACTAACAAAAAAAACAACCCTAAAAAAAGAGCATATAGAAAATATTTTAAAACTTCTTGATGAGGGTGCAACCATCCCTTTTATCGCACGTTATCGCAAAGAGATGACAGGCGGCGCTGATGATGAAGTGCTAAGAGAGTTTGAGACTATTTACATAAGTGCTAAAAAACTATTAGAGAGAAAAGAGGAGATAAAAAGGCTTATCTCAGAGAGAGCAACTCTCACGCAAGAGCTTAGTAAAAGCATAGAAGATGCCGATACACTAAGGGTTTTAGAGGATATATATCGTCCATACAAAGAGAAGAAAAACTCTCGCGCTGCAACTGCTATGCAAAATGGTTTAACACCCCTTGCAAATATTTTAGAGTCTGCAAAACTTAGTGCTGATGAGTTTAAAACAAAAGCCAAAGAGTTTGTAAAAGGTGAAATATCATCTGTTGATGATGCTATAAATGGAGCTAAAGATATATTAGCAGAGCGTTATGCGGATATGCCTCGTGAGCGTGAAGCGATAAGAAATATGATGCTCCGTAGTGGTGTTTTAGAGATAAAAAGAACAAAAACATTTGATGAAAATGGACTCTTTAAAAACTTTGATGGTAAGAGTGAGAGAGTAGCTTATATGCCATCGCATCGCTATCTTGCGGTTATGCGCGGGGTAAATGAGAAAGAGTTAAGCGTAAAAATAACTATAGATATAGAGAAGATAGAAGCAAATATCAAAGAGTACAAAATCCCTCGCAGTGCTTCAAGCTCAAAAGAATTTCTCTTTGAAGCGTATAAAGATGGGCTAAAACGTCTTCTTCTGCCTTCACTTGAGAGAGAGGTTCACGCAGAGTTAAAAGAGAGAGCGGATATCTCTGCCATCTCTGTTTTTGGTAAAAATCTAAATCAACTCCTCATGACTCCTCCAGTTACAAAGAGAGTTATCTTGGGAGTAGATCCAGCATTTAGAACAGGATGTAAACTAGCTGTAGTTGATGAGAATGGAAACTATCTTGAGTCATGCGTTATCTATCCAACCGAGCCACAAAAAGATTATGAAAACTCAAAAAAAAGGGTTTTAGCCTTTAAAGATAAGTACAACATTACAGGTGTAGCTATAGGAAACGGAACAGGCTCAAGAGAGACACAAGAGTTTTTTGCACGTCTCAACAAAGATGAAAATGCAAACCTAAACTACACAGTGGTCTCAGAAGCTGGAGCATCTGTTTACTCCGCTTCAAAAGTAGCATCGCAGGAGTATCCAAACCTTGATGTAACCATCAGAGGCGCTATCTCGATAGCTCACAGACTTCAAGACCCAATGGCGGCACTTGTAAAAATTGACCCGAAATCACTAGGAATCGGGCAATATCAGCACGATGTGGATCAGAAGCTTTTGGAGAAAAAACTAACAGATGTAACGCAGGATTTGGTTAATCGTGTAGGTGTTGATATAAACTCAGCATCTGCTTCACTCCTATCTTATGTTGCAGGAGTTGGCGCTAAAGTCGCGCAAAACATCATCGCTTTTAGAGAAGAAAATGGTGTCTTTAAAACAAAAGAACAGCTCTTAAAAGTAAAAGGTTTAGGAAAAAAAGCTTATGAACAAGCTGTTGGATTTATCCGTATAAAAAATTCTAAAAATATATTTGATAACAGCGGAATCCACCCTGAGAGTTATGAAGTTGCGAAAAAACTCACAGGGCTTGATTTGACAAGTATTGATATAAAAGAGAAATCCAAAGAGCTAGGCGTTGGAGAAGAGACACTCAAAGACATCATAAAAGAACTTCAAAAACCTGGATATGACCCAAGAGAAGAGCTTCCACCGATACCTTTTAAAGATGGGATAACAGATATAAAAATGCTTCGTGTAGGAAGTTTTGTCTCTGGTGTTGTCCGTAATATTACCGATTTTGGGGCTTTTGTGGATATTGGTCTTAAAAATGATGGGATGATTCATATCTCAAAAATGGCACCGACAAAAGTATCACATCCGCTTGAAGTGTTATCGCTAAACCAGTATCTTCCGCAGATAGAAGTTATCTCCATAGATGAAGAAAAAGGAAAAGTCGGACTATCTCTGGCGTAAACAAACATGAATCCAACGCTATATTTTTTAAGGTCATCAGAGCAGAGAATAGCAACTGATATGCTCAAATACGCTTATAGATTAGATGAGACGAGTAAGAGTATTGAAGAAGTCCAAGAACTTGAAATTTTTAGCAAATTTTACGGACTGAGTTCAAAAGACTTAGGACTATACGCTCTAAGTGAGCATAATATAGCAGGTGCCGCTTGGATAAGACTACTAAAAGAAGAGAATAATACCATCGGTTTTGTGAACGAGGCAACTGCTGTTCTTACTATCGGAGTAAAACCAGAATTCAGAGGTAAAGGTATAGCAACTGCTATGCTAGAACAGCTACTCTTAGAAGCAGGAGCACTTTTTGAACAAGTAAGTGTGAGTGTTTTAAACAATGAAATAGCACTCTCTTTTTTTAAAAAATTTGGATTTGTTGAAGTTGAAAACTCACAAAAAATAAGCCCAATTGATGAGAGTGAAGTTATAACGATGCTGAAACAGATATCAAAAGAGAGAGTTGTAAGACCAAGTGATGGCTACGACCCTAGAAAATGGATGGATTGAGATATTTTAAAATGATTAATGTTTTAAAGGGGTAAAACCCTTTAAAAGAGAGAGGTAGATATAAGATAAAAGGTGACTTAATACCTTTTTTAAAAAGCCGCTTGGGAGAATGAGCGACTTAAATATTGTCTAAAATTACTTAACCGCAGCTAATGCAGCGTCGTAGTTTGGCTCTTCAGTGATTTCAGGAACGATTTCTTTGTAAGTTACGATACCTTCTTCATTTACAGCAAAGATTGCTCTACATGTAACACCAGCAAGTACAGAACCGCCAAGTAAAACACCATAAGCGTTTGCAAACTCTTTGTTTCTAAAGTCAGATGTAACAGTTAAGTTAGTTATACCCTCAGTTGAACAAAAACGTCCTGCTGCAAATGGTAAGTCTAGTGAAACGATAACTGGTTTAACATCTTTTAAAGAAGAAGCTTTTGCGTTGAAATTACGAGTTTCAGTAGCACAAACACCTGTGTCAAGTGAAGGAACAACGATGATTAGTTGCTTATGCCCTTGAGCACCACCTACTACTACGTCACCTAAACCATCTGAGTTTACAACTGTTACTTGAGGCGCTTTATCACCAACGTTTACTTCATTTCCTAATAATTGTACGTCTGTACCTTTGAATTTTGTAGTTGCCATTTTGACTCCTGTTTTTTATTTTAATTATCTTTTTTATTGATGCACGAAGTATATTTGATATCGGATAATATCACTCTTAATTGGAATAAAAAAACATTATTCCAAGCTTTTATTAAGCTAAATGACACTTTTAGGACAAACTTCTAAATTGTCCAAATCATCAAACAAATTCTCTTTGTACATCTCAACTGCTACTCGACCAATCATTGCTGCATTGTCTGAGCAGTATTGTAGCTCACTTAGTAGCAAACCTGCACCATGAGGCTTTAAAAGCTCTTCTATTGAGGAGCGAAGATATAGATTTGCACTAGCACCTCCGACGATTGCAAAGGTTTTTGGAGGTGTTGTTTTAAAGTATTTTTTCAACTTTTGGATGATATGAGCGGTTGCTATATGCTCAAATGAAGCAGCTATATCTTTATAGTCTTCTTCATTTGCACTCTCAATGGCAAGTCGTACAGAATTTTTTAGCCCAGAGTATGAAAAAGCAATAAGTGGAGATTGAAAAAGTGGAACTGTAAAATTGTATCTTTTTCTATCGCCACCCTTTGCTAAGGCCTCTATAACTGGACCTCCAGGATAGCCGAGATTCATCATCTTAGCAACTTTATCAAAGCTCTCACCAAAGCTATCGTCCATACTCTTTGCCACTGTTTTTATATCTCTAAAGCTCTTTACTTCCATAACTTGTGTATGCCCACCAGAGACTAGTAAAACTGTTAGAGGAAAGTGAGACTCTTTTTCTATAAACAACGAGTATATATGTCCAACCAAATGGTTAACGCCAATTATTGGGATATCCAGAGCAATAGAAACTGCCTTTGCCATAGTTACGCCCTCAACAAGGGTTACACTAAGTCCTGGAGTTGTTGTAACAGCGACAGCTTTTAAATCTTTAAAGTATGGCTTACACTCTTCTAGTATCTTAGGGAGTGCTTCTGCATGAAGTCTTGCAGCAAGTTCAGGAACAACCCCACCATAAACACTATGTTCTAACTCTTGAGATATCTTCTTATGAAAAAGAAGTTTTTTTGTCTTTATCTCTGTTATAGCTATCGCGCTATCATCACAAGAGCTCTCAATACTTAGTATCATACTCTATCCCTTGCTATAAAAGCTCTTACCTCTGTATCTATAGCAAACACATCATCTACATTTTTTGGCTTATCATCAAACTTCTCATACGCTTTGATGATGGTTTTTGCTATATCTATAAAGCCTATCTCTTTAGCTATAAACTTCTCTATCGCAGCTTCATTTGCAGCATTTACTATCACACCTTTAGATGGAGTTTTAAGAAGTTCTTCTTTTATTTGCCAGATTGGATATCTATCTGTTGTTATTTCACGAAACTCTAAAGAGCCAACTTTTAAGAGATCTACATGTGGAAGCATATTTTCTTGCATCTCTGCATTAAGCGCAAAAGCGATTGGTAGTTGCATGCTAGCGTTTGCAAAGTGAGCGGTAGTTGAGCCGTCTTTAAAGTCTATAAGAGCGTGGATTAGGGATTTTGTCTCGATGATAGCGTCATATTTGCCTTCTCCAAAGAGCCATCTAGCTTCTAAGAGTTCAAACATCTTGTTTACCATAGTCGCGCTGTCTATGGTTATCTTTTGCCCCATCGACCAGTTAGGATGTTTTTGCGTATCTGCCAAAGTAGCGTTTTGAAGTCTTTGAATATCCCAGTCGCGAAATGCACCACCACTTGCGGTGATTATCATCTTCTCAACAGGTCTATTTTGCATCAGATACCAGAGTCCAAAGTGCTCACTATCTATGGGCTGTATCTTTGAAGTGTCTATAAAAGCTCCGCATGCAACAAGGGATTCTTTATTTGCTAAAGCTATTCTTTTATTACATTCAAGAGCTTTAAGTGTTGGGCGAAGTCCTAAAAAACCAACAAGAGCGTTTATAACCAACTCACTTGAAGATTCCTCGATAACCTTTAGTATAGCCTCTTGCCCACAAAAAACATTTGTATGATTTACTTTACTTATATCATCTTTGTTTGCAATAATAACAACACTTGGTTGGTGCTCTTTTATCTGAGAGTTTAATAGCTGTATATTGTTTCCAGCTACCAAAACCTCAACGTTTATGGAGAGTTTTTTGGCAACTTCAAGTGTATTTACGCCTATGGAGCCGGTTGAGCCTAAGAGTATCAAAGATTAAACCAAACCTCTTAGTAAGATTAGCATCACAACTGCGCCAAATAGATAGCCATCTATTCTGTCCAAAACTCCGCCGTGCCCTGGTAAAATAGTTCCACTATCTTTTACTCCAGCCGCTCTTTTTAGTGAACTCTCATATAAATCACCAAAGATAGAACTAACAGAGACCATAAAAGCGATAATGAATGAGATACCCAAATCAACTATACTAAGTCCTACAAACATACCACCAAGCGTTGCAATGACGATACCGCCTACAACACCCTCCATCGTCTTTTTAGGAGAAGCCTCGCTAAATGGAGTTTTTCCTATACTTACACCAACAGCGTACGCACCGATATCAGTAAGTGATACAATCACCAAAAGCCAAAGAAGAGCTAATACGCCATACTCTTGATACATTGATAGAATAAAGAGCATACCCGCAGTTGGGTACATAAATGGAAAGAAATTTTTCCAAGAAAGGTTTTTGTTAAAAGCAACTGCACTAGCATATGCAACACCGGCTAAAACAAAAAGGTCATCACTATACGGATAGATTGCCCCAACTACCCAAAGCCCAGCGGCATAGTAGATTAAATCGTTGTTTTTTATGTCATAAAGAATAAGAGCTTCTTTAAATGCCAAAATATATACAACACCCAAAAAAGCCCACATAAGAAAAAAATTATCTATAAAGCCTATAAGAAGTACAGCCGCCGCAAGAACTAGCCCAGTTTTGACTCTCTCATTAGAAGTTGAAAATATACTCATACAAAACCCTTTGTTAAAATAAGATGATTATAACCTATCACACTTTAATATCGAGTATATGCAAAGGCTCAGAAAGCTCTTTTTCTTCTTGAGGCTCTTTCTTTTCATGCTCACTTTTAGCGTTTTCTTGTTGATCTGCCTCATTTTTTTGATGTTCACGCTCTGGATCAATCATATGAGTCTCTTCTATTGGACGAACCTCTGCTACTTCAGCCTCTTTTTCTTGAAGCGCTGCTTGTGCTACTACATTTTGGAACTCTATGCGGTTATTATGCGCATTTTGAATAGAAGACGCTGTAGCTGTTTGCTGATTTACATAAATTGCGTTTCCAACTAAACCTACTGCCATAACATCCTCCTTAATTTGTTTGTACGCAAAAGGAACTCGTCCTTTTTGCTGCGCTGGCCGCTGAGGCACTAAAGCTTGACACTTTCGTGTCAGAGATATCAATCTTTATTTTTAAAAAGAACTAATTCACTTTTATCTTGTATCTACTTCTATAGTACTATATCTATTATAAAGCACATTAGCACCACTTTGGATTGTTACTTCACGTCTTGGAGTATAATCGACCAAATAACGATCTTTTTGAAACATAGTAAAATCCACACACAATCTTGCAGCGCCTTCTATGATGGACATAGGTACATTTTGTTTATCTGTTGTGATGATTACATGTGCGGATGGCCTATCTTTCATATGAAGCCAGATATCTTTTGCACGTGCATTTTGAAGAAGCTCTATGTTTCCTTTTTCATTTTTTCCAAGAGTTACTTTATACCCCTCTATCCAAAAAGTCTCAACAGAATCATTTGTCTTTATCTTTTTACTCTGCACTATTTTTGGAAAAAGCAACTGGATTTTCGCCATATCCTTTGCCTCTGTTACGGTATGGATAAATAGCTTTAAATGCTCTATCTTTGAGATAAGTGAAGCTCGCTCTATATGTAAGTGAGAAGCTCTTTGTTTTGCCTTTTTACTTCTTGTAAAAAGTGAGGAAGCCATCATTGCAGGAGTTGAGAACTCTTTGTGAAGCTCAATACGCTGTTTTACTCCATCATAATCATCAAGCTCAACTACCATTTGATATGGGCTAATAGTATGCATGTTAGAGAGTAGAAGATTTCCAAAATGGTTATATTTCTGCGCTTCTGCTTCAAGCTCATCTTCATCATCTAATGCGTTATAAAGTTTTTCTAACTTTTTTAGTTTCTTATTTAAGAGTGAAATTTTCTGTTTCTTTAAAGAGGTTAGTTTGTCTTTCTCTTCTTGTTCATACTCTTCATATAAGAATTGCTCAACATCATCAAGGATATACTCTTTTGCCTCAAACGGAGCGGACGGAACAGCTAATAGTTTTTGCCCTACTCTAACCTCCCTAAAGGATGAAAAAAGGTCAACATGACGCAGGGCTTCTAAGACTATCTCATTCTCATCTAGGATAATTACGTTTGTATATTTCCCAGTAAATTCAAACTGCAAATAAGTTATCTCTTCTTTATACGCAGAAGCGACTGAGGTTTTAAAACGCACTATCTTATCACCGCCAAAGAGTTCTATATGTAGTATATTTGCGCGGTTAAATCGTTTTGCTAAAAGCACGTCAAATGGCGCATTATAGACCTTTGAGCGAGCATAAGAGGCACACTTAAATATCTTTGAGTTTGAGCGTGCCATCTCAAAGTAAAGCTCATCATCTCTATCAAAAGAAATCTTTATGATAGTGTCGCTAACTCTGTAGATTGAGGAAATTTTTGTAAATTTTTGCAGATAAACAAGTATCTGCTTTAGATGTGATAGTTTCATAAAGAGATTTTATCATAGAGATACTATAGTAGTATAAATTTATAGTGCTATAATTGCAAAAAAAATATATATGGGGCATTTGTGAGACTTCCTAAGGGCTTTGGCAAAAACTACTTTACTCTAAGAGCGATTACCGCGACTACAAATCAGGTAACGTTAAATGCCGAAGCATCTTGTGTGCAGAGTTTTCACATGTTAAATTTTAATGGTGATGAGCAAGAAGCAGAGCTAGAAGATGATGAGCTGGCCACCACACTTCTAGAGCTATCTGCAAAACCTTGTCATTGTAACTGTTACTACTTTGGACGTACTAAAAAAGCCCTTCTTCTATGTAAATCTCAAAAACTAAACCCAAATTACTTTAAAAACCTAAACAACAACATCTCTCCACCACTCATACCTCTTAACTAACAAAAAAATAATTTAAGAAAGATTTTCATGAAAAAAAAGATAGTTTTATCACTATTTATATCAAGCGTCTTAGTTGCTCAAAGTGTTGAGCTTGAGCCTTTGAGTATTGTCTCAACTGCTATAAAAACAGATGAGTTAAAATCAACTGATGCAGTAGAGATATATACAGCAGAGGATATAGACAAAGCTCATGTACAAAATATTTATGAGTTTTTAAACCAACAAACTTCGGTTACAGCGATGCCCTCGTATGGAAACTCATTTTCACAAAAAATAGATTTTAGAGGTTATGGGATGGATAATGGATACCAAAACATCCTCATCACAATCAACGGCAGAAAAATCAACAACGTAGATATGGTTCCTCAGCTTCTCTTAGGGATCTCTCCTGCTTCTATTGAGAGATTAGAGATTATCAAATCAAGTGGAATTGTAAAAGGTGGCGATGGCGCAAATGCTGGAGCTATCAATATCATCACAAAAAAGAGCAACGCAAAAGAGATAACAGTATATGGCGGAACTCATGGCACAGCGGATGGCTCGTTTTACCTTGGTCATAGTGAAGAGAAATTCTCCATAAACGCAAGTGGCGAAGCACAAAGAAGCGATGGAAGCCGTTATATAAACAGTAGTGGTGATAAAGACGAGAGCTCTATGAGAACTGCCTCGTTAAATGTCGCTTATAATCCAATTGATACAGTAGAATTACGTGCTGGTGCCTCTTTTGCAAGAACGGATATTACCTATGCAAGTTTTTTAACACTTGATGAGTATAACAATGACGCTAAGCAAGCAGGAGCATTTAACTGGGGCTCAGCAAATCAAAAATACGATACAGATGCTCTAAACTTGGGCTTTAGCTATCATTTTAGCGATAAGTTGTCTCTAAATATTGACGGCGCAAAAGAGAAAAAACGCTCAATTTATAACTCAGGCTCTCCAACAGATTATGAGTATGATTCACTTAACTCTTCACTAAACTATGTTGATAACCTCTTTAGTTTTACTCTTGGTTATGATTTATTTGATGGCAACCTTGTAAACACTAATAACGACCTAACAAAAACTTCTAACGCTCTTTACTTTTTAAATGAGCTATATCTAGGAAAAAGCACTGTAAAACTTGGAGCTAGATATGAGGATATCTCTTTTAAGAGCAAAACTGGAGAGAATCAAGACGACACACTTTATGGCGTAGAACTTGGATATAACTATGCTTTAGACAAAGAAAAATCTCTCTTTGCTAACTACTCACATGCATACCAATCCTCTAGTTTAGATAGACTCTTTGACTGGAGCACGGGCGCATTTACTGGCTATGTAAAACCATCTGAGTCGGACAATTTTACAGTTGGATTTAACTATTTTCTACCAACTAACAAACTCAAAATCTCTCTTTATTACATCTCTTTAAAAGATGAGATTTACTACTACGCTGATCCAACTTGGGCAAGTTCAAGAAATACAAATATTGATAAATCATACAAATATGGTTTAGATATTTATGATAAATGGCTTATAAATGAAGAGTTAAGCGTTGTTCTAAACTACAACTATGTTCAAGCCGTTATAGATAAAGAGGTTGAAAATGGTGAGGATTATTCAGGTAATGATTTACCAGGAGTATCAAATCACAACATAAAAGCAACTCTCGGCTACTCTTTAAATAAAAGCACAATCTTCTCTTTAACTCAAACTTATCGCTCAAGTGCGTATGCACTAAATGACTTTAATAATAATTTTACGCAAAAACAAGATGCTTATAAAAGCACCGACATCTCAATTAGCTACACAAAAGAGAGTTTGGAACTTTTCGCTAAAATAAACAATCTGTTTAACCAAAAAAACGCTCTGTGGGTTGAAGATGACGCAATCTACCCTATGAACTTTTGTACAACTGCAATAGCAGGGTTTAAACTAAAAATCTAAGGACAGTAGTGAATATAAAACTCTTTTTTTTAACACTTTTTTTTGTGTTCACACTCCAAGCTAACGAAAGAGTCATCTCTCTGACGCCATCAGTTACAGAGATAATTTATGCTCTAAAAAAAGGAGACTCGCTTGTAGCTACAAGTGAGTTCTCGCTCTATCCACCAGAAGCAAAAGGGCTTGAACTTATCGGCGGATACTCAAATCCAAACCTAGAGAAAATAATCTCTCTCTCACCTACTTTAGTAATAGGGCAAGATTTTAACCAAGCGACGTTAGAAAAACTGCAGAGATTTGGCATCAAAACTCTTATGGTAAGGTTACAAACTATTGAAGATATAAAAAGCTCGATTATAAAAATATCTCATGAACTAAATGCGGACTCAAAGCCTTTAGTTCATGAGATACAAAGTGCGATAGATAGCGTCCAAAAAAGCAAAGAAGGCCACAAGGTGATGATAGTTTTTGGACTATATGAGGATTTGAGCAGAGGCATCTATATCGCTGGCAAAGATATATATTTCGATGATATTATTAAGATATGTGGCAACACTAACGCCTATAACTTAAATGATACTAACCAACCCTCGCTCAGTTATGAAAATGTTATAGCTCTAAACCCAGATCAGATAATAATACTCCACTCAGACGCCTCAAACAGCAGAGTTGATAAAGAAAAAGCATTGAGTGCTTGGCACTCACTTCCAACTAACGCAAGTAAAAACAGACATATAACAGTGGTCGATGAGAGCTATATAAACATCCCATCAAACAGAGTTGCTCTTAGCATCAAAAGACTCTGCCTTGAGATGAGCAGATGATAGAGCTAAAAAACCTTACATGTAGCTATGATAAAACCATAATTTTAAAAGATGTAAATCTCAAAATAGCCTCACACCTAAGCATACTTGGAGCAAATGGTTCTGGCAAAAGTACGCTTGCTCGAGCTTTGTGTTTCTTGAATGATTATGATGGGGAGATAGTTATAGATGGTGTTGATTTAAAAAGTCTCTCAAACAAAACAAGAGCAAAAACCATCTCTTACGTTCCCCCAAAACTAGAGCTTTACGACTCTTTTATAACACTTCATGAGTTTGTTTTACTTGGAAGATTTGCTTATAAAAAGAGCTTTTTTGACTACTCTTTGGAGGATAAAGAGATAGCAGACAAATATATAAAACTCCTTGGCTTAGAGCATCTAAGAGATCACACACTTTTGTCTTTAAGCTCAGGCGAGCAGCAACTCTCACTTATGGCATCGGCTCTTTGTATGCAAAGTAGCATCATGATTTTTGATGAGCCTACCGCAAATCTTGATCCATACAACTCTAAAATAGTAGCAACTTATATAAAAAATCTAAAGCGTACTCATCAAATCATTTTGATAACTCATGACTTGCATCTAGCCTCCTTTATAGGCTCTGATGTCGCTTTTATAAAAGAGCAACATGCAGAGTTTTATGGAAGTGAATTTTTCAGTGATAAAATTTTAGAAGAGCTTTATGGCGTATCTTTTAACTCTTTGGCAGTTGTTTATGAGTAGATTTTTTGTATGGTTTGCCCTAGTTGCTTCTCTTTTTATCTCCCCATTTATCGGCGCAGTTACGCTACATGTAACAGATATATTTGACTTCTCAACTCTTCATTCACAGATATTTTTTGAGTTGCGTTTGCCTAGAGTTATGTTTGCTCTCTTTGGGGGAGCGATTTTATCCATAAGCGGGCTTTTGTTTCAAACGCTCTTTAGAAATGCACTGATGACTCCTTATACTCTAGGTGTTTCAAGTGGCGCAGTTTTGGGCGCTGGAATCGCCATAAAGCTAGGACTTGGAGCTATCATCTTTGGTATAAGCGCTATAAATATCTTTGGTTTTTTAGGTGCAATCCTCACTGTATTTTTGCTACTTTATTTAAACAGATTTATAAAAAATGCAAAAAGCGAATCACTCTTGCTTCTTGGAATCGCCCTCTCCCTCTTTTATACCTCAGCGCTTATGATAATCTTTTATCTAGGAAGTGCCATACAAAACGATATGCTTATCCGTTTTACGATGGGCTCACTCTCTATCATCGGATGGCAAAATCCTCTCGTTATAGGTTTCATATCCTCCATGCTTGTAGTAGTTGTTTATCTTTATAGATTTGAGCTGCAGCTTCTAGCAACCTCTGATGAGAGCGCAAAACTAAAAGGGCTTCATAGCAAAAAAGTAATCTTTACGCTTCTTCTTATCTCCTCTTTTGCCATAGGAACACTTGTTAGCATCAGCGGGCCTATCGGCTTTATAGGGCTTATAACTCCGCATATCGTCTCGATGCTCTATCCATCTTCCATAAGCTCAAGAGTTCTCAAAACTGCTCTCTTTGGGGCGCTATTTTTGGTTTTTTGTGACACAATAGCGAGATTGTTATCAACGCAAAATGATTTGCCCATAGGAATAATTACAGCACTTATTGGCGGGCCATTTTTTATATATCTGATTATTAGGAAAAAACAGTGAATATCTTATCAAAAGAGGCTCCGCTAGAGGTCTCTATCAAAAAAATGAAAAAAGTTTTAGAAGATGTCGGATGTGAGGTTGTTATCTCAAAAAAAGAACACCCTCTTCAAAACTGCCACTCGTTAAACCTTAACTCAGTTGAAGCACCCTCTCATATTTACTCAAACGGAAAAGGCTCACTTGAGGATTCAGCCCTTGCTAGTGCGCTTGGAGAGTACATTGAGAGACTTCAAACAAATATGTTTTTTAGTGATTTTTATCTTCCAAAGAGAAAACACTATCCCGATGAAGTAGAGTTTGAGCTTCATGAAGATTTTTTAAGCGAAGAGTTATATGAAGTGTATGACCCAGATGGCGAACTTCTTGGGGCTGCTTTTGTTGATTTTAATAGCGATAGCGAAAAGATTATCTCACTTCCTTTTAAAAAATTCTCTACTAATGAGATAGCTTATTTTCCTGTAAATATTTTACATAACCTCTATGTTAGCAACGGTCTATCCGCTGGAAACACTCCAAAAGAGGCTCAAGTTCAAGCTCTAAGTGAGATTTATGAGAGATACGCAAAGTTTGAAATCATAAGAAATGGATACGCACTTGCAAAGTTTCCTCAAAGAGTAATAGAACCATTTACAAAACTAAATGAAGACATCTCAACTCTGCGCAAACTCGGATATATCGTAGAAGTCCTCGATGCCTCTCTTGGAGGAGTCGTCCCAGTAACTGCTATCTCACTTATAAACCCAAAAAACTCAACTCTTTTTGTCTCTTTTGGTGCACATCCTATTCTTGAAGTAAGTCTGGAGCGAACTATGACAGAGCTTATGCAAGGGCGCTCACTAGATACTCTCGATGACTTTGAGACACCAACATTTGACATGAGCATAGTCTCAGATAGCTTCAACCTTGAGTCTCATTTTGTGGACTCAAACGCAAAGCTTGGATTTGCATTTTTAAGCTCTAAAAAGAGTTTTGAGTTCTCACCATGGAAGTACGATTCTAAGGTTGATGAGCTTGAGTTTTTAACAGATATAGCCTCGGATTTGGGCAAAGAGATTTACTTAAGAGAGTACGACTATCTAGGTTTTTACTCATGTCAGGTACTAATCCCAAGTATCTCAGAGGTCTACCCAATAGATGATTTGATATATAACAACAAAAACAGCGCAAAAGCCATCCGTGATATGGTTTTAAACTTTAGTGATTATGACGCGGAGGAGATTTTAGACACAATAATCTCGCTCGATGACTCGCTAAGCATGGAGAAATACATAGGCGTTATCTTCAAAAACAACTTCACAATGGCAGAGTTCAAAGCCCACTTATCTCTTCTTATGGATGATAAAGAGAGTGCTTTAGAATTTTTACAATACAGTTCAAAGGGCGAAGCAAAAGTTATCTCAGAACTCATACACATGGAACTTGAGAGCCAAGATTATGAAGAGTACGAAGAAGCACTTTTTAATATATTTTCAAAACAGAGCGTAGAAAAAGCACTAAGGATTCTTAACAAAGAAGAACACTTTATAGATATAACACTTCATAACGACTACTGTAACATGTTAGCAATGTACGATAGACTTGCTGAGAAAAAAGAACTTACTTCAAAGAGTCATTAAAGAGATGTTCTTTTATCTTTATTCTCTTTATCGTTGTATTTCTATACTTTGTCTGGATCTCTTTTGATAGCTCTTCAAATGAGCTCTTATACTCAAGTTTAGCGGTATCTTTTAAAATCATTTTTTGCTCATTGATAACTTCTAATATCTCTTTTTTAAATTCTTCTCTATTGTAATATTCATCTATATTTACAACAACAGCGTCAGTAGTAAACCAAGCAGTTATAGCCAACAGTGGGGAGCAAATCCATACAAATGGACCACATGTAGTTCCAGCTAAAGCGGCTGCTCCTGTAGTTGCATACTTTGCACCAGCTTTTGTGCTGCTTTTTACTAAGAACTTTCCGGAAGCCTTGAGAGCTACTTTTGCGCTAATTACTTGAGCGATTTTTGGTATGAGTTTAGCGCCCAGTACTAAGCCTAGTTTTCCCTCTTGCATTGATGTAAAGGTGCTTATATCATTCTCTAGCCTAGCAAATATATCGCTATTTAATTTATGATCTACATTAGCCGTAGCACTCTCGTGTATCATTTGGATATGTTTATTTGCACTATTACCATACTCTGTATCAATCTGTTTAAAAGCCTCTTTTACACTGTTTTCAAAATCACTACCAAAGAGCCTTTTTTGAATTGTCTCGTTTATCTTATTGGTAGCCATCGAACCAAGTTCTATGTACTCTCCAATAACCGAGTAGTGAAAATCTAAAAATGAGTCTATATTGTTTTCAACAGAGCTAAAAACAGTATCAATATTTATATCAATCGCACTATTAATATTGGCTATTTCTTGCTTGATATTTAGAGTTATATTGCTATCTGCTTTATCTAGATTTATGCTAATTACAACTGGATCAAGTATTTGTATAAATGTTTCTGATTGATTTTTGTTCAGTGTGGCTAGAATTTGTAATGTTATATAAATGAGTGCTAGGATGATTATACTTAACCAAAACAGTTTTTCAAACTTAGACATCTTAGCTAGAATATTTTTACGCAAGTGACATCTTTGCTAAAAATCTTATCTAGATAATATACAATCTGGATGATAAATCTATTGAGACCAAGTATGGCAAGAGCGTTCATAAAAATAAAACCTATCCAAGCGATAGACTTTAAAAACGTATTGTCAATGTGCTCCGCGAAGCTACTAAATGACCACCAAAAGATACTATCTATCTCCACTTTTACCTTTAAAGTATAGTTCACTATGTTACAACTAGATGATATTGTGTTTGAAGCTACTAACTGCGTCTGTGCTAAAGTTTCTCTTAAATACTCAGGAGCATAGCCTTCTAATGAAATATAGACGTAAACTAACAGTAGAAGTATTGAAGAGATATTGATAGCCCACTCTCTAGAGAAGAGACTTAAGAAGTTTTTCTTTATGGTTTTGGATAATATCTTACTGAACCATTTATATATAAACGTAGCAAAAAGGATTTGAAAAACCAGATACATCCAAAAAAGCATTGTAAAATCTATAACAGAATACATCACGGATATACCCATCAAAATAGATAAGAGAATATAAAATATGATTACAAAAGAGCGTGATGAGAGAAGATTTGCAAAAAATGATTTTTCTATAAAATAGCAGTCTCTAAAACAAAACCTCTCTTGCATTTTAATTTCAATAAAACTATGAGCTATCACAAACAAAACTGTTATAGGCAGTAAAAGAGTGAAACATCCATGATGATAACTTACACGCCAAATAAAGAAAATCAAGAAGACGCTTAAAAGAGTCGCTACAAAAAGTTTTAAATTATATTTCATGACTACATTATATCGCATGTTACTTTTACCTTTTTGGCACTATAGAGTATGATACTATATTTTGACAATTGAGCAAATACCCATATTTAAAGGCGATGATATGATGAGTTATGAAGAGTGGTTTGAACAGCATGCAGATAAGCACAAAAAAATCGTAGACAAACTTCTAGCAAAAGGACACAGCGAAGATGAAATCATAGACTACTTTGACTTTGATAACATGGTAAAAGAGGAAAACGACTTTTGTCCACTCTATGAGGATAACAAAAAATGCCATGACATGAAAAAACTAAACTGCTACCTCTGTGCTTGTCCCCACTTTAGATTTAACGATAAAGGCATAGAAGAAAAAGAGTCAAAAACGCTTTACAGCTTCTGTGAAATAGAATCAAAAAATGGCAAAGAGGCAGTCTATGGGGATAGTATCCACCAAGACTGCTCAAACTGTAACGTACCCCATACAAAGGCGTATGTAAAAAAGAATTTTGATTTGGACTGGAAAAATATTATGAAAGATTGTAAAGCATAATCTTTATCTCTTTGATTTTTCTTTTATTCTTATCATAAGTTGAGTTTTTCTATCTCCTAAATATTCTATATCAAACACATCTAATGCTTTGATAAGATCACCCATTTTTTTAAATCCATAATTGATTTGAGAAAAAGAAGAATTTTTTCTTATATACATGGACATATCTCTAACATCTGCCCATCCTTGCTCATCCGCTGTTCTCTCAACGCCTTGTTTGAGTAAGTTGATAAGCTTATAATCTTTTCGTATGTCGTAGTTATTTCCAACATATTTTGTGACAGCTTCTGTAACAGCTTGATGCTTTGTGTTTGTAGGAATATTTTCAACTACTTCATCATTTTGTAAAACACTTAATTTTTCAACATAAATAAACTGTGAACATGCATTTACAAATGCCATAGGAGTTTTTGACTCACCATATCCATAAACCGTTAATCCATCAGATAATATTCTAGTAACAATAGGGGTAAAATCACTATCACTTGTTATCAAAACGATAGCTTCAAGCTCTTTTGTGTAGAGAATATCCATAATATCAATTATCATAGCTATATCGGTTGCATTTTTACCTTTTGTGTAAGCAAATTGTTGAATTGGTTTAATATTATAATCTTGTAAAATATTTTCCCAACTGTAAAGCTTTTTATCTTTCCAATCCCCATAAGCTCTTCTAATATTGACAGTTCCATACTGCGATAAATCATCAAATATACTTTCTATATACTTAGCACTTACATTATCACAATCTATAAACATCGCAATATTGTTTTTATTTTGACTTTTCATTCTAATTCCTAATTAAATTAATATTTTCATTGATTGGCATTGTACAAGAAATATACAAAGCAAAAAATAGTTCCTAACTATGTTAAAATCATACATTATTAAAAGGAGTGATGAATGTTAGAAGAGTTTAAAAAGTTTCTTATAAAAGGAAACATGGTTGATATGGCTGTTGGTTTTATTTTCGGGGCGGCGTTTGCTACTCTTGTGCAATCACTTGTTAAAAACATAGTTATGCCTCCTGTTGGTATGCTTCTTGGAAAAGTTGATTTTTCAAACCTCTTTATCGCACTTGATGGAAACAGTTATAACACCATTGCAGATCTTGAAAAAGCTGGTGCTCCAGCTATAAAAATAGGTCTTTTTGTAAATGATTCTATTTCGTTTTTGATTTTAGGAACTGTTATGTTTATGCTTGTAAAGAGTTATAACAAACTAAGAGCTAAGGAAGAAGTGGTTCCAGCACCACCATCTGAGAAAACTTGTAACGATTGTGCTATGAGCATTCCAGTTGCTGCGAAAATATGTCCATACTGTGGAAATAAAGAGGTTTGAAAAAGGCTCTCTTTATCGGTGGCATTAAGAGTGGAAAATCTCTTAATGCCCAAAACTACATATTAGCTTTATCATCTAAACAACCTATCTATCTTGCCACAACAGAGTTTATAGACAAAGAGATGCAAGAGCGTATTGATGCCCATAAACAGGGCAGAAGCGATGATTTTGAGACCATTGAAGAGCCTATAAAACTATATAACATAATCTCTAAGTGCAATAACGCTGTTTTAGTAGAGTGTGTTAGCATGTGGATAAACAACATGTTATATCATGGCTTTACGTTTGCTGATATGAAAGAGGAGTTAGAGAAGGTTTTGGCTCTTGATAAAGAAGTAGTTTTTGTACTAAATGATGTTGGAAGTGGAGTTATCCCCGATAATGCACTTGCACGTGAGTTTATAGACATCAGCGGTAAACTATCCCAACTCATAGCCTCAAAATGCGATGAAGTTTATCATACCATCGCTGGCATCTCAACGAGAATAAAATGAGAGATATTTTTAAAGGTTTTGCACTTGCAGTCTCTATGTTAACAACTGTTCCTTTTTTTAAAGTTCATGATTTTTTTAAGGGTATAAACGGTTATGCAGTGATGTTTTATCCGCTTGTTGGTTTTTTGCTCGGGCTTGTTCTTTGGGCTGTTCATTCACTTTTAGCTCCATATGTACCCTCTTTTCATGTTGGAATCATCATCTTCGTTTTATGGGTTTTACTCACAGGCGCGCTTCATCTTGATGGCTTTAGCGATACTGTTGATGGACTTTATGTTACAAAAGAAAAAGCTCTAAAAGTGATGAAAGATTCACATGTAGGTGGAATGGGGATGCTCATGAGCGGTACTTTTTTGATAGCAAAAGCCTCATCTTTGGCTCATTTTGAAGCTTTTTATCTGCTACCCCTTATCCTAATGCTTTCACGTCTAAATGTTGTTTTAGCAATCTACTTCTATCCATACATAAGTGAAAATGGAATGAGCACTTTAGCAAAAGCGGAACTTACAAAAACACAAATGCTTATCGCACTTTTTTACTCTCTTGTTTTAGTTGTCTTTTTTAACATGTACTTAGCTTTAGTTAGCGCTTTGTTAGTTTTGTTTGTTATAAAAAGCTTTTTTATAAAGCGTTATGGCGGTTTCACTGGCGATATTTACGGCTTTAGCATCGAAGTAACAGAGCTTATTTTGTTAAATGTGATTCTCTTTAGCTTATGAAACTAACACTAGTTCGCCACTGCGAAGTTGATGAGAGATATAAAAACTGTTATAACGGGCACAACGATATAGGACTCTCCAAAGGCGGAGAACTTCAAGCAAAAGAGTTGTGCCAAGTGCTTGATACCTTAGAGTTTGGCGCTGTCTTTTGCTCTGATTTGAGGCGTACAAAAGAGAGTCTAAAACACTCATTACACGCAAAGAGTGCCATATATACCGATAAGCTAAGAGAGAAATCATGGGGAGTTCATGAGGGCATGAGTTATGATGAGATAGCTCTAAGGGAAAAAACAGAGTACAAAGATTTTTTGCAGTGGATAGATGTTCTTGGTGGAGAGCCTTACGAGGATTACATCAAAAGAGTAAAAGAGTTTTTCTTAAAGTATCTGCCATCGCTTAAAAAAGAGAATATCTTAGTTATAACACACGCTGGAGTTATTCGTGTGTTGTTATCAATAATACATGACATAAGCCTAGAAGAGGCCTTTAGCGTTAAAGTGGCGTACAACTCTATAACACTCTTAGAAATATGATAAAATGCACTCATACTTGAAAACAAGGTTATATGTATGAGTAACGATCTGTCTCAAATACCACAAAGTACAAATTTTTTATCCTATATAAAAAATAAGATATCTGAACTAAAAAAAGCAGCGGGTATAGTGGATGAAAAAGAGCCTATCTCTTTTAAAATCTCTGAATTTATGCAAGATGTAAGCTTCTCTCTTGAAGCATTGCCAAAAGAGTATAGAAATCTTTATGAACTAAAACCAGCAGATGAGAATTTTTTTATAAATAGAAAAGCCGAGATACAAAAACTCGAACTATCCTATGAAAACTGGCAAAAAGAACGTTTTGTTTCATGTGCAATTGTTGGTGAAAAAGGGTCTGGAGTAAGCTCAGTATTGGATGCTTTTTTGAGAAAAATCCCAGAAACTCAACTAATCAGAACCGAGCTAAATGAGAAAATACATACGAACAATAAATACTTTGCCCTCTTTAATGCTCTACTAAATACAGAAAATATATATAGTAACAAAGAGCTAATTGAGCTTTTAAACAGTTCTAAGGAGAGTAAGATAATCATTTTAGAAAATCTCCATCATATGTTTTTAAAAAAGGTAGATGGGTTTGATAGCATGGAGATGCTCTTTGAACTTATCTCATATACATCTAAAAAAATACTTTGGATAGGAACCTTCACCCCTAGAACATGGAACTATCTTGATAAAACCATATCAATTTCAAACTATTTTACAAGCGAAGTTATAATGCAGCCCTTAAGCGAGGAGAGCATTAAAGATATTATTTTTAAACGCCTTGAGCATAAATCAAGCAAGATAGAATTTACTCCTAACGAGCAAACACTTCTTAGTAAAACTTTTCAAAACCTAGATCCAGACGAGCAACAGTTATATTTAAAAGAGAAGTTTTTCAAACTTTTATATAAGCTCTCAAACTCAAATATCTCTCTTGCCCTGCTTTACTGGATACGTGCGATAAGCACCGAGCAAGAAAACAGCTTAAAGATCAAAGAGATTGATGACCTTGACTACTCTTTCATCAAGAGTCTATCTTCTGAATCGCTTTTTACTCTTCAAGCTTTAATCTTGCACGATGGGTTAAGTATGAGCGATTTTGCCCTTGTTACACATGAGTCTTTGCCTCAGAGTCGTAAAATTGTTATGCCTATGCTTGAGAAAGGGCTGCTTATTCAACCAGACGATAAGTACACTATAAATCCTGCAATATATAAACCGGTGCATGATTATCTCTCATCTAAAAATTTTATCCACTAAATGGAGATGCAAATATGAGACTCCTTACACTTATTTTTTTACTTTTTATCAACTCTTTTTGTTATGGTGCAGAAATTGAAAAAAGTATAAACTTCACTGAAATCATATCTATTTCAAAGATTCTTTGGACTATTTTTTTCTTTATAATTAGTTATTTTTTAATAACTCTCTTTACAAAAACAGTAGAATTTTTTGCTGAGAAAAGCTCCAGACTTAGGATAACTATAAAAGGTTTTATCCCTGTAATAAGAATTATTTTTTGGATAACGACAATAACTCTTATCATAAAAGTCATCTATAATCCTCCGATGCAGATGCTTATGACGACTGTTGCCTCTATCGCTATTGCTGTTGGTTTTGCTACACAAGACCTGCTCAAAAATATATTTGGCGGGATTATGCTTCTCTTTGATAGACCCTTTAAAGTGGGCGACAAGATACAAGTAGGAGATAATTACGGCGAAGTGATAACAATCGGACTCAGAGCAACTCGCATCGTCACTCCTGATGACTCAACTGTAGTTGTTCCTAACATGACCATTATGAATACATACATCTCAAACAGTAACTCAGGAGAGCTTTACTGCCAAGTAGTTGCAAAGATAATGCTACCCATTGATGTTGATACTCAAAGGGTTCGTAAAATCGCTATCCAAGTAGCTCAAGTATCAAAATATATCTACCTCAACAAACCAATAGTTGTACTTTTTTCAAATAAAATGAATGAACAAAGAGCATATATTGAGATGAGTTTAAAGGCTTATGTAATGGATATTCGGTATGAGTTTGCCTTTAAAAGTGATATGAGTGAAATAGTTTTAAAAGAGCTTCTAGCAAAAGAGATTTTAAAAAAAGATGCACTTAGTAATTAAGAGAAGGATAAAGAATAAAAACATATAACATATTTACAAACAAGCCTGATTCGCTTCCACAAGGAAGGGCAGACTTTTTACTAGCCGCTTCTGTTACTCTAACGTGCGAGATTGAGGGAATCACTCAAGCTGGAATTGCAGGGATGATTCCACTAACTCCAACACTTGATGCGGAGTTTATAACTAATGGGAAAGTTTTCTCTCTTGGTGAAGTCGCTGAAACTCCATCAGGCGTGCCAACTCCTGCAATCATAACAAGAGCAGTTCATAACCTCGCTCCATTTAGCTCTATCGAAATTCTTGATTTGGGGCTTGTAAAAACACCACAAAATACAACTTATCACTCTTTTGGCATAACTCCATCTGACTCAATTGCAACAGGAGCAAAGATAGACGCAAGAAGTGTGTTTGAAAAAGGTATGAAGGCAGGCCGTGGTTATGAGCTAAAGGGAAGTTATCTTATCTTAGCAGAGAGCACACCAAGTGGCACAACAACTGTAGCGGCTACCGCTCTAGCGCTTGGATATGATTGTGAAGATGACTTCTCATCTAGCTTTTTAAATGTTCCAAAAAACATAAAAAAAGAGACGATAGATAGTGCCCTATCTTTGATAAATGATAGCATGAGCACGTTTGAGAAGCTCTCACATGTGAGTGATAACATGCTTATATTTTGTGCTGGGTTTTTACTTGAGGCATCAAGGAGATTTCATATAGTTTTAGCAGGTGGCACACAGATGGCAGCGGTTCTGCTCATTGCTGACAAGTTAAGAGAAGATGTACTTATGCGCTTAAAGAGCGATAACATAACTCTTGCAACCACCTTATGGATAGCAAAGGATGAAAGCTCAGATATCGTTCATATCCTCTCACATCTTAGCTACACTCCACATGCGATATATACAACCTTTTCATTTAAAGAAGCATCCATTGATATTTTAAAAAAATATGATGATGGCGAAGCTAAAGAGGGTGTTGGTGCTGGAGCGGCTTTGGCGTATGCATACGCTAATGGAGTTGATAATAAAAAGCTTTTACAAGAGATAGAATATATTTTATATAATACATGATATTTTTAACAAAAAAACAACTCTTAATGCGTTACAATTAACCCTTAATAGAGCTTGTTTAAGATAAAAATTACAATAATGGATTTTTTATATGAGGTTAGATTTAAAATTAAGATTATTAATCATTTTGATTATTCCACTGCTTTTTGTTATAGGGTTGTCTATAACTTTACTTCATGGAATGCTTGTAACTAAAACAAATTTAGAATTTACAAAGTATCATGTCGCAGAAGTAGAAGCTATCTCGATGGCAGTACACTATTTGCAAACGGAGAGAGGTGTAACAGCTGAGGCCATGGCAAGTGGCGAGATAGACAAAAAAACTAAAAAACTCTCACTTGCACAAGACAGCTCAAACACTGCAATAAGTGAAGCAATAGAGCGAATACTTTTATGTAAAGTGTGCACAGATGAAAAATCTATAGAACTTTTAGAAAAAATAAAAGCAAGAGCAGACACGAACTTATTAAATATGTCTATCTTTGAAGCTAGATGTTACTACACAAAAAATATAACCTCTTTATTAAATATCATAAAAGTAACCCCCTCTTTGATTGAAGATAAAGAGAACAGAAACTATATACAATCTTATAGCCATCTCTCCTCAGCAAAGGAAGAGTTAGGCCAAATTCGCTCTATCTTAGTCCAAGCTCTTCTTAGCAAAGATTTCTCAGATGATATTTATATTCTTTTTAAAGAACATTTGAAAATATATACTCTTGAAATAGAAAACTTTAAAACTCTCTCAAATCCTGATATTACCCGCTTTTACGATGACGTATTTCAAGGAGAAGATGTTGATGAGATGTTTAGGATTATTGATGATATCGCTAAAAATAGAAAGAAAATTAATCTTAGTGTAGATTACTCATCATGGTTTGATAACGCAACAATAAGCGTAAATTTATTAAAAAGCGTAGAAGATGAACTCTTTGCTACAGTAAACAATCTAATAGATAAAAAGCTTGACTCTATCCACTATAAACTAGCAATGCTTTTATCATTTTTGGGCCTCTCAGCAATAATTGTTACTATACTTTTACTTCTAATTGCTAGAAAGATCCTCTTTTCTGCTAGCTCGCTAGAGAACAAATATGATAACTCCCTTCTTCTTTTAGAACAGTATAAATCAACGGTTGATGGTGGTTTTATAGTTTCAAAAAGTGATGAAAATGGAGTAATTACCTACGTAAATGATGAACTCTGTAAAATTAGCGGCTATACAAGAGATGAGTTAGTTGGAAAAACTCACAGTATTATGAAACATCCAAATACCGATGTAAAAATCTTTGAACAGATGTGGCATACTATTAAAGACCTTAAAAAGCCATGGGTCGGTGAAATGAAAAATCTTGCTAAGGATGGATCAACATACTGGCTCAAGGCTATTA
>NZ_JAQVKA010000098.1 GCF_028694895.1 Sulfurimonas sp.
CAAAAGATTTTGATGTTGTTAGCATACTTAAAGACTCTATCAAAGGTGAGCAGTGTGCTATTTCTATATACTCAAAATTAGTTGATATGACTAGAGATAAAGACATAGTAACATACGATATCGTCTCTCAAATATTAGCAGATGAAGTGGAGCACGAAGAGGATTTACAAGCCCTTCATGACGATATTACAGAGTTTATTACTGATATAAAAAAGTCTCTTAGTTGAGGATGAAATTGACATCATTAACTACCTATTATTTGATATCTGTTAGAATTCGCGTATGAAAAAAATATTAATGATTGAAGATGATTTGGAATTAGCTGAGATTCTCACAGAGTATTTACAGCAGTTTGAGTTTGAGGTTATCACAGAAGATGACCCTTTTAAGGCAGTGAGCATATTGAAGCTAGAGCCATTTGATTTGGTTATCTTAGATTTAACACTTCCAGGAATGGATGGATTAGAGGTTTGTGAAGCAATTCGTGAGCGCCAAGATATACCTATCATCATCTCTTCAGCTAGAAGTGATGTAACAGATAAGGTTAAAGCATTAGAGCTTGGAGCTGATGATTATATTCCAAAGCCTTATGATCCAAGAGAACTTGAGGCTAGAATTCACTCAGTTCTAAGACGCTATGAAGCAAAATCACAACAAAAAGAGGAGTCAAAGAGCGATTTTAAATGCGATCTCTCCTCTATGATGATTACATATCGTGGTAGAAACATAGATCTTACTAATGCCGAGTTTGGCATACTCTCATATATGATTGCAAAGCAAGGCTTAGTAGTTTCTAGAGAAGATTTGATACATAACGTAAATGCTATAAATGAAGACTCTTCAAACAAAAGTATAGATGTTATGGTTGGACGCATAAGAAATAAGCTTGGAGATAAATCTCTAATAGAATCAGTTAGAGGCGTTGGATATAAACTTCTTAAATAATCGTTATTGTTTTAGGAGATAAACCAATGCGCAAACATGCCGTCTTAATAACTGTTTTATTTGCACTCACTGTTACTTTAATGAGTGTAAGTGTTGTATTTTGGAAATTTTTTCAACTTAACAAAGAAAACTATATAAATAATATTTTTACAAAACACGCAATTATTACTCAAATATATCAGCAACATCAACAAAAAGTAGATTCTCAAATTATGCTTGAAGCAAATTTGGCAGTCTATGATTTTGTTTTAGAAAAAGATGAAAAAGATATAGAGATAGTCTTAAAAAATGCAAAAGTTTTAATGAAAAAAGATTTTCAAAATGTCAACTCCTCTTTACTCTTCTCAGGAAATGGTTTTTATACCAAACAAGTTGTAACAGACCTAACTGCTACAATGATGGAGTTCAATAGAAGCATATATTTTCACATCCAATCCCCAACAGCTTCTGTACTTATTTTAGATGGAGAGCTAAAGCCATATAAATACTATAACGTTGCCTACTCATACTTGGTTATTGTTTTTATAATATTGATATCTTTTATGTTGATTTTAAGAAGATTAAAACCTCTTATAAGACTTAGAAAAAAGATCGCACTTTATGGTGATGGGGATATGAATGTCTCTTTTAAAGCAAGTGGATGCGATGAGATTGCGCTTGTTTCAAATGAACTTGAAGCAACCAGAGAGAAGATAAACCTTATACTAGAATCAAGAACTCTATTTTTGAGAAACATTATGCATGAGTTAAAAACACCTATTACAAAAGGAACTATTGCAACTCAAATGCTTGAATCACAGAAACAAAAAGATAGATTTACCTCTATTTTTGGGCGTCTTGAGTCTCTTGTAAATGAGTTTGCCCTCATTGAAGAGGTTACATGTATGGGAGACAAGGCAGACTTCAAAGAGTACCGTCTTGTTGATATAATAGATGGCGCAATAGATATGGCGATGATAGAGCGAAGCAATATAACTGTTGATGTTGATGCAGCCCATAAGATAAATGCTAACTATAGACTCTACACAACTGCTATAAAAAATATGATAGATAATGGTATAAAATATTCCAGCGATTCACATGTAAAAATCCTTATAAAGGATAGAGAATTAGCGTTTGAGAGTAGAGGTGAATGTATAGCGCATCCTCTTCAGTACTATATTGAGCCTTTTACAAAAGACAACCCTTCTAAAAATAGTTTTGGGCTTGGCTTGTATCTGGTTGACTCTATCTTAAAAGCGCACAATCAGGTTCTTGCACACGAGTATGAAAACGGAATTAACCGTTTTATATTTGCATAAGTTTTGAGGGATAAACTATTAATATGAAAAAATATATGAAAAGAGGGACAGTTGCACTTTTTGCGATTAGTTTCTTTGCCTTTGGCTGGATTACACATGCGCTTTATAATGACGCATATAAGATGATAAAAGAGAGCACCTTAAAGAAGATAAAAAAAGGTGGTGTTTTAAACGTTGTACTTCTCAATTCCCCATCAACATATTATATAGGCTCGGATGGGCCAAAAGGTTTTGAGTACGATTTAGTTGAATTATACGCAAACCACTTAGGTGTAAAGCTAAATATTACTACAGCAAACACTATAAAAGAAGCATTAGAACTTAGTAAAAACCCAGATATTCATATAACTTCTGCATCTTTGACAAAAACACCAGAGAGAGAAAAACAGTTTAACTTTGGCCCATCATATTATGAAGCGCAAGAACAGGTGATATGTAATAGATCAATGCTCTTAGATGGAAGATTTCCAAGCGATGCCGATAGTTTGTCTAACCTAAAATTAGTTGTTGGAGAGGATACTAGTTATAGCGAAACAATCGAAGATTTAAAAAAACAGGGTTTTGATATTACCGCTACATATACAGCCGACTACTCAACTGAAGAACTTATCTCACAAGTAGATACACATGAGATAGACTGCACAATCATAGACTCAAATATATACGCATTAAATCAACGCTACTTTAGAAATATTTTACTTGCCTTTGATATAAGCAACAGAAGACAGCAGGCTTGGATTTTGGCTTCTGACTCTAAAATGTTAAAAGAGGATATGTACTCTTGGCTAAATACAGTAAATCAAAGTGGAGAGATGGCCAGACTGAAAGATCACTATTACAGCTATGTTCTCTTTTTTGATTATTACGACACTGTTATGTTTTATAAAAGAATTAAAACAAGATTGCCAAAATATGAGAACTATTTTAAAGAAGCCGCTAATAAATATGATATTCCTTATACTGTATTAGCAGCGCTATCTTATCAAGAGTCTCATTGGAACCCAAATGCGGTTAGTTATACGGGCGTTAGAGGGCTGATGATGCTAACTCAAGATACTGCAAGTCTACTTGGGGTAAAAAATAGAATTGATCCACAAGAGAGTATTTTTGGCGGAGCAAAACATCTTGATCAAATGATTAAGAGTGTTAATGTAGAGGTTACCGGAGAAGATCGCCTTAAATTTGCACTAGCTGCTTATAACATTGGACTTGGGCATGTGTTTGATGCTCAAAAACTAGCGCAACAGATAGGGTTAAACCAAAATAGTTGGGCAGATTTGAAAAAAGTTTTACCTCTACTTGCACAGAAAAAATATTATAGAACACTTAAACATGGTTATGCAAGAGGAAGTGAAGCTGTTAAATATGTAGATGCTATTTATGATTATAGAGATATTTTACAAAAGAATGATGTTGAGGTTTTCTTTACAACTCAGTGAGTTGTAAAGAGTATAAACTTAAAGAGGCATGCCTTCTTTGCCATCAGATAAAGAGGTTAAAAAACTCTCCATATCATATTTTACTCTGTACTCTGGAGTCATTATATGTATGAGAATATCACCTAGATCTACAACAATCCAATCACTGCTCTCATCAACAGCATTAAATTTTTCTGCTGGTTTTAGCTCATTTTTTAAATGGTCCAAAAGAGCTGATGTATGTCTTGCTCCAAGAGAAGATGCGATAATCGCGTAATCTACAAAGTAGTTTTTATCTCTTAAGTCAAAGGCCTCTATATTTTCTGCTTTATGTTTATCTAAAACGTCTATTATCTTATCTATTCTGTTTTGCAATTGTTTTCCTTGTAAAAATCATATATCTCTTGTGCGCACTTCTTTGAGAGTTTTGAGTAATCCATCTTGTTTCTTAGCTGCGAAGATGATATTTTCTCATCAACACTCAGTGCGATAAACTCTTTTGGAATATCTATCCCATCTCTTTGAGCTACAACAAACGTAACGAGCTCTTTTAACTCATCGTAACTATTCCACAACTCAAGTTTAGCTAGATTATCAGCACCTATTACAAGATATATTTTTTTATAACTTTTCAATAGATGTTTGAGTGTTTCTATAGTTGGGACTTGTCTATTTTGTAAAACTTCATAATCTGATATTTCAACTTTTTCATCCTCTTTAAAAATCTCTTTTAGCCATTTCATTCTAAGTGAAGATGGGGCGTAAAAATTTGATTTAAAAGGATTTAAAAATGTCGGCATTATTATAATTTTATCAATATCTTTAAATTTTTTTAAAGCTTTGATAACTGCCTCATGACCGATATGCGGCGGGTCAAAAGAGCCGCCAAAAAGTGCGATTGTATCCATATTTAAAGCGAATTATAACTAACTTTAGGTAAAATTGCCCAATTTTTATTTTATTAGGAAATATAATGGCACTAAAGATAGCAATTAACGGATTTGGTAGAATAGGCCGCTGTGTGGCTCGAATTGCCGCGACAAGAGACGATGTAGAGATAGTTGCAATAAATGACATGGCAACGATGGATATGATGTTATACCTTCTTAAACATGATTCTGTTCATGGAACATTTAAGAGTGAAGTTATACAAGTAGATGATAAAAACATCACAATTAATGGCAAAAATGTTAGAGTTTTTAGTGATAGAGATCCTAAAAATCTTAAATTTGCCGAGTGTGGTGCAGATATGGTTTTAGAGTGTACAGGAGTATTTTTAAGTAAAAGAGATGCTCAAGTTCACATCGATAATGGAATTAAAAAAGTTCTATTTTCTGCTCCTGCAAAAGATGATACACCAACATTTGTGATAGGTGTAAATGAGCATCTTTATAAAGGTGAAAACATTGTTTCAAACGCTTCATGTACTACAAACTGTCTGGGGCCTGTTGCAAAGGTGCTAGATGATGCTTTTGGAATTGA
>NZ_JAQVKA010000099.1 GCF_028694895.1 Sulfurimonas sp.
GGTAGTTGTTGTATCTCCAGCACTTCTTAGCTCTTGTAACACTTCAAACCCGCTAGGTGCTGGTACATTGACATCAAACAGATATAAGTCATATCTGTTTACAAACGTCAAATCATACGCTTCTCTACCATTAGACGCTTTATGCACGTCATGACCTTCTGCTCTTAGGATACTTGTAATGGTTTGAGACAATATTTCATTATCTTCAAGGAGTAAAATTATTGCCACCTAATTTCTTTCATAATACTCTTTGTGGATTTATATTTAATGCTTGCTTAACCACTGGTGCTACAGAATAAATTGTAATTTTTTTATTTTTGCAATAAGTTGAATCTAGCCATAAAGAGAGCTCTTTAGCACCTTTGCTTGAGTTACAAGAAAAACAACATCTAGCAATATTTTCTATGGTAATTATTTTTGCATCATTAATAATGTGTTCCCAAGTTGCTATATTCTTTTTTGATTCTTTTGAATTTAAAAACTCAATGCCGCAGTAAACACAAACTTTATCTCTTTTTATAACTTCTTTTTCTAAGTATTCTGGGATATTCCATTGATTCATAATACAGCAACCCTTTGAAATTAGGCTAGTTTGTTAAAGAAAAGCCTCCAGAAAGGCTCTGGAAGCTAGATGTAGCTTAGGTATTAACCTAGTTTAGAGATGATAGCTGCTTCAACATCAGCTATGTTTGTTGTACCATCAACTGTTATGTATGTTAGCCCATCAATTTCATTCGCTTGATTCTTGTAGTAGCCTATTAATGGGCTTGTTTGCTCGTGATAAACTTTAAGGCGGTCTAGAACTACAGACTCTTTATCATCGTCTCTTTGAACTAAATCTTCGCCCGTGATGTCATCTTTGCCATCTACTTTTGGTGGGTTGTAAAGTATATGATAAGTTCTACCGCTCGGCAAGTGCGCACGACGGCCTGACATACGTTTTACTATCTCAGAATCTGGAACATCTATCTCTATAACTGCATCTATGTTTATACCTGCATTTGTAACTGCGTCTGCTTGAGCTAGTGTGCGAGGGAAACCATCAAGAAGATAACCGTTTTTACAATCATCTTCTTCAATTCTATCTTTTACAAGTCCTATAATAATCTCATCAGTTACAAGTTTACCTCTGTCCATAGCTTCTTTAGCCATCTTACCCATCTCTGTGCCAGCTTTTATAGCGGCTCTTAGCATATCTCCAGTAGAGATTTGAGGGATGTTATATCTTTTTGTTAAAAAGCCAGCCTGTGTGCCTTTTCCGGCTCCTGGCGCGCCAAGTAGTATTATTCTCATGATTTTCCTATCTGTTTTGTTGATAAAATTATATATAAACGAATTTAAAACTAGCAATAAAAAGAGCATAATCTTTTTATAAACTTATTTAAATTATTCGTTAATCTTCTTCAAATCCAAAGTCGTCTTCATCATCACCACTTTGCGCTTCTAAAATATCATCAATAAGCTCTTTACACTCATCTTCTTCCATATCCCCACTAGCTAAGTCTTGTAGTACATCTTGAAGGTCAGCTTTGAACTCTCTAAGATCTTCTATCTCTTCTTTTGCATCTGCGCTTGCTTCTTTATTATTAGAAATTTCTTCAAAAATCTCATCCAATCTCTCATCAATATCTGGAATAACATTTTTTGTTATTAACTCTTCTAATTGTTGTGCGTAAGACATATAAAACACCTTTTATAATTTAGTTTTACAATTATACTCTATCTAAGACTCTTCTAACAATCCCTAAACTATAATTTGTCAAAAAACAAGAGAGCAGTATGAATTTTTATGCTTGTATAATTGGTAGCGAGATACTCAATGGGCGTAGAGTAGATAAACACTTTGAATTTTTAAAAAATGAACTACAAAAATATGGACACGTGCTTTTTGCCTCTTTTATCATTAAAGATGATGTAGAACTTATAAAGAGCATATATAGACTTATAAAAGAAGATAAAAATAGCGTAATGTTCTCTTTTGGTGGTATTGGTGCCACTCCTGATGATTTAACAAGAGAGATAGCTGCAGAGATTTTTACAAATAAGCCACTGCAAAGACATAAAGAATTTAAACAAGACATAATTGATAGATTTAAAGAAGAAGCCTATCCACATAGGATTTTCATGGCAGATTTACCGCAAAACTCTAAACTACTTTTCAATCCAATAAACAACATGTCAGGTTTCTCCCTAGAAGATAGATACTTTTTTACCCCAGGATTTCCGCAAATGTCTCATCCGATGATAAGCACTGTTATAAAAGAGTTATTTAGCCATAGTATAAAAAAATACAGATTTACTCTGCTTGCGCAAACAAGTGAAAACACGTTAATTGAGGTTATGAAAGTCGTCCCAAGGGAGATAGAACTATCATCTCTTCCCATTTTAGGAGAAGGTGGTGCTTCAGTTGAAATCTCTTTATCCTACGAAGATGAAGATTACGTTAAGAGTTATTTTAATCTCTTTATTAAACATCTTAAAAAACTTGGTATTAAATATAATTTAATTTAATATTTATATAGCCGATATTCGTTATAATAACAAGTAAAAATCAAGGAGTGGAATCATGTTAGTTTGGTTATTCATACTTTTAACGGCAAGTATCTTTGTATATGTTGCTTATCGATTTTTTATTTCTGATAAGAAAAATCTACAAAAAAAGAGTGATTCTCACTATACTTTTAAAATTTAAGAGGTACAAATGATTGTAACTGTCAATAAAAATCATCATGCATTCAAAGGCCATAAGACACTTTTGGGTGCAAAATATGTTACATATGGAGAGCTTGAACTTCCACTAAGGTATGATATTTTTGCGCTTTATAATGGTTTTGACTGGGGTAACACTACTCTTGGAGCGCAACAACTTGCATTTTCTATACTATATCAAGTTGCAGATGAGGAGTTTGCTAGAGATAATATCTTAAAGTTTACACAAGAGATTGTTTCTACGTTTAATAATAGAGACTGGGTTATAACTGGATTTGACGTATTAAAATGGATAACTCAAAACAAAGAGACAAAAGTTATATCTAAAGAAAAACCTTTAAAAGAAGAAACATTAATCAAAGAAGAAAAGAAAAAAGATGATAATGAGCTAGTTTTAAAGCATGTGAGTGTTAAACAAGAGAAAAAACAAAAATCAAATGTTGTTAAAAGCGCATGTGAAGAGCTTGGCATTACGCAAAAAGAGCTTGCAGGCATTTTACAGATCCCAGAAGGAACTGTAAGTAGTTGGGCTGTTAAAAATGAGATTCCAAGACTTGGGAAAAAAGCTATAGAGTTTTATACACAAAATCAAAAAAATCAAAAGGTTATAGAAAATTATAAAAACTTTGTTAAGCTCTTAGATAACTAATTACGAAATTTAGTTATCTCGCATAGTTCTTATTTATCGGGGCTTTTTCATCATAATTTAGAAGCTTTAAAATAGTTTTTTTATTCATTTTTCTTGCAAAATCTATAACACTAATTCCTTTTGCATCAACAGCATCTGGATTTGCTCCCTGCTCCACTAAGAACTCTACCATCTCAACTCTGCCATAACAAACAGCAGCCATTAATGGCGTAAATTTACTTCTTCTTTGTGTAGTGTTTACATCAACACCTTGAGATATAAGATACTTTACTACCTCCATATTGTCATAAGTAATCGCCATATCAAAGATGCTAACACCCTCTTCATCAAAGTCAAAAATATCTGCACCAGACTCAATTAAAAGTGTAATTAAATCAAAATCACATCTATATCTAAGAGATGAGGCTAATACCGACTCACCGTTCTCATTTGCCTCATTTATATCGGCACCATCATTTACATACTTTTTTATACCAACTAGGTCATTTTTTTTTAAAAATTCAATCCATTTATTCATGAGCAAAGTATATACTAAATTATTATTAGGAATGTTTAAGTATAATGATTCTAACAAATCACTTAAGAGAGAACTTATGCAAATCATTCAAACTACAGAAGCTTTTAAAGCACTTATTCAAGATATAAAAACTTCAATTAAAGGTTATAAAGAGCCTTTAGCCTTTGGTATATGCAGAGTAGATATGGGACAATTAAACCTAGATAAAGCACTTCAAGCAACATATCCAGTGGTTAACTGGAATGAAAACCATGGTAGTGCTGCTATCTTTATCAAAGCACTTCAAGATCAAGGTATTAAGATAGATTTTACTCAAAGCGAAGTAGTTTGTAATATAAATAGCGCTTTTTTAAAGAGTTGTTTAAATGCTTTTACTCCTTATTCTGATGAGGCTTATGGTGATACTCATAAAAATATACAAGTTGTATCCACACTTTACAACCAGATAGTGACAAGTGGTTCAAAAGAAGGTGAGTTTAGAGTGACATTTATTTTTGCGGATAAAGCGTTAAAGAGCGTTGAAGCAGCATACTTAAAACTTTATGCTCTCTCATTAGCAAAGGTTGAAATTAGAAGTATAAATCTAGATAATATTTTTGGAGTACTTCCAAATGTTGCGTGGTCAGATGCAAAACCAATAGAACTAGAGTATCTTCGTGAGTTTGAAATTGAGTTAAAACTTGCGGATGAGTATCCGCATATAGATTTTATAGATAAATTCCCAAGATTTCTTGAGCATATCATTCCTGCTGATAATACACGTATACTCGATACTTCAAAAGTTAGATTAGGCGCACAATTAGCTGCTGGAACTACTGTTATGGCAGGAGCTGCTTATGTTAACTTCAATGCTGGAACAACAGGTGCAGTTATGATTGAGGGAAGAATCTCAAGCTCTGTCATTGTTGGTGCTGGAAGTGATATCGGTGGTGGTGCTTCTGTCTTAGGAGTTCTTAGCGGAACAGATGGAAATCCTATTACTATTGGCAAAAACGTTCTCTTAGGAGCAAATTCTACATGCGGAATCTCTTTAGGAGATGGTTGTATAATTGATGGAGGTTTGGCAGTTTTTACTGGTACAAAATTTCATCTCAATGATGCAGAATTAATAGAGATACGAAAAGCAAATCCTAAAACTAAATTTGACAACTATATGAAAGGGTGGGAGCTTGCTGGGTTAAAAAGTCTTCACTTTAGACAAAACTCACTAAATGGTCAATATGTTGTTCAA
>NZ_JAQVKA010000100.1 GCF_028694895.1 Sulfurimonas sp.
AGCTAATTCAGCACTTTTTGCTTCTATTTTACTCTCTGCTAACTCTTTAGCATCCGCAATAACTTTTTCTCTCAGGGCCGAAGCTTCCAATTTAGCATTTACAGTTATTAATTTTGCTTTTGATTCAAGTTCATTGATTTCATCATCATTAAAGCCTACTTTTTCTAGGTCTTTTTTGATGTCTTCATCTCTTTTATTCATATACGCAAATAATGGATTGTAAAGCCAACTGTTTAGAACGGCAATAAGAGTAAGAAACACGATTAACGTAGCTACAAGTAGTATCGGATTTATATCTAACATAGCACCTCCTAAAAGTTGCGTGATTATACTATTTAAAAATTAAAAGAATTGTTAAACTGATAAGATTTTTAAATTATTTTTATATTATTTATAAATAATGTTTAGAATTGGGTGATAGTGCTTAATTATTTTGATAAATTTTGTAAAAATTGTTCTAACTGTAGTTCATTTTTAAACTCAATTGTTAAACTTTTATTTGATGTTTTAGCTATAAATCCAAGTTGAAATAGTTTCTCTTTTATAGCTTTAAAATCATATGAAACTACTTCACTTTTTTCTTTTACTTCAATGTTTGAATTTTTTATACTTTTAATTGTTGCTTCTACTTCTCTAACACTTAGTTTTTGCCCAATTATAGAGTTTACGATAAGTTGTTGTTGCTTCTCATCAAGTCCTACTAAAACTTTTGCATGGCCTGTTGAGATTTTTCTCTCAATAAGAGCTCTTTGTGTTTTTTGTGAAAGTTGTAAAAGACGAATAGTATTTGTAATATGTGTTCTACTCTTATGTATTTTAGTTGAGAGCTCTTCTTGCGTAATGTTATGAAGCTTAATAAGCTCACCATATGCATGTGCTAATTCTATAGAGTTAAGCTCATCTCTTTGAATATTTTCAATAAGAGCAAACTGTCTCATCTTCTGTTCATCACTATTTAAAACAATCGCACGAATTGTTTTTAATTTTACTAACTTTGAAGCGCGAAGTCTTCTCTCTCCAGCGATAAGAACATAACCATCAACATCTTCAGTTACTATGATTGGTTGAATAAGCCCATCATTCTTTATAGACTCTCCTAATTCAAAAAGAGAGCTCTCTTCAAAATACTTTCTTGGCTGAAATGGATTTGGTCTTATATCTTTTAGAGGAATCTCTATAATTGAGTCTTTTTGAGAAACCTCATTTTCATAAGCTTCTTCAATCTCGCCTAAAAGTTCGCCTAAGCCTCTTCCTAGTCTTTGTGTCTTCATACTTCCATAATCGCTTGTGCTAAATTTTGATAAGAGATAGATCCCATTGATTTTACATCATATAAGATTGCAGGTTTTCCAAATGATGGTGATTCTGCTAATTTTACATTTCTAGGAACTACTATAATCTCTCCGTCTGCATCTTTAAAAAGTTTAGCGTTAAAGTGCTGTTTTAAATCTGCAAAAACTTGTTTTGAGAGGTTATTTTGAGCACTAAACATGGTTGGTAAAAACCCTTTAATAACTAACTTTTGATTGATTGATTTTCTAACTAATTTTACTGTATTTAAAAGTTGAGCTAAGCCTTCTAGAGCAAAAAATTCGCATTGTATTGGAATGATTACAGAATTTGATGCAGAGAGCGCATTTATTGTCATGGGACCAAGTGCTGGTGGAGAGTCTATGATTATATAGTCATAATCTTTTAAAACAGTAGCTAGTGCTTTTTTAAGTAATAGCTCACGACCTTTTGAATTTTGAGCATCATAATACTCTTTTTCTATACCAACTAAACCAATATTTGAAGGTGCTAGGTGCAGAGTTGGAAGTTCAGTTTTTAAAATAATATCTTTTAATTTTTTTGTACCAATGAGTACATGATAGATATTAAACTCATAATCATTTCTATGAAATCCCAGTGAAGTCGTGGCATTTGCCTGTGGATCTGAGTCTATTAAGAGAACTTTTTTTTCCGCTACGGCAAGCGATGCAGCTAAGTTTACGGCAGTGGTTGTTTTTCCAACACCACCTTTTTGATTTGCGATTACAATCACTTCACTCATCGTCTGCTATATATCCTCTCGCCATTAATCACAATTGAGCCATCATCTTGCAATGTGGCATTACCTAAAAAAATTATTAAACTTTTATCATGCGTATAAAAGTTTTGATTCTTGTAAAATTCTAACTTATATTTACTAAAAACTTGCTTCCATAAGCTCTTTTTTTTAATATTAGCAAAATACCTCTGTAGAAGAAAATCTCTCTCAATAGCAATATCTAACTTTGCAAAATCATCTGGCGAATTAACTAGATTTAATCCAACGCCACATATAAGGCTATCTTTGACTATATTTGTAATCATCCCGCCAATTTTTTTATCATTTATATAAAAATCGTTCGGCCATTTAAGCCAAACAAATGAACCAAGTTCTTGTAATGTTTCTTTTAAAATATAAGAAAAATAAATAGATGAAGACTCTAATTTCAAATCTTTTGGCAGTTCATTAAGCGGAATTGCAAATGATAAGAAGAGATTATTTTTTATTGAGTTCCATTTATTTTCTCTGCTACCTACACCATCTGTTTGATAATCAGCTACGACGGCATAGGGAAGAGTGATTTTATCTTCTAAAACCAACTTTTTTAAATATTTTTGCGTGGAATCTACGCATTCAAGAGAGAGTATCTGCAATATTTACTCTTTTTCCATTTATATAAGAGATAGCTGTCATCTCATTTTTTGATTCTGGTTGAAGAGTTATCACTTTGATACTCCCTTTTTTACATCCTACAATAATGCCATCTTTTTTAATATCTAAGATTTTACCACTCTCATTTTGACTCTCTTGTTCAACTAATTCAATCTTTTTAAATTTTAATCCTGATGAGATATAAATTCCTGGCCATGGAGTAAATGCACGATATTTATTAAATATAGTATAAGCATCATCAAACTCAATCTCACCATCTTGTTTGGTTATTTTTTTACAGTGTGAAGATAAAGAGTCATCTTGTTTTTTTGGAGTGTACTCTGTAAAATTTTCCAACACATCTATAGTTAAATCTGATGCAACTTTAGTAAGTCGTAAAAACAGGGATTCTGACATCTCATTTTTATCAACTTCTATCTCTGTTATCTTTAAAATATCGCCTGTATCAAGCCCCTCATTCATAAGCATTGCAGTTACGCCAGTTCTTGTATCACCATTTAGAAGAGTTTGCTGGATTGGACTTGCTCCTCTGTACTTTGGCAATATAGATGCATGTAAGTTTATACAAGGTGCATGCTCAAGTATCTCTAAAGGTAGTATCTGGCCATAAGCTGCTACAACTATATAATCACACTCTATGCTTAAAACTTCTGTTATTGTCTCTTTGTCTCTAAGACGATTTGGTTGATAAGTTGTGATGCCATATTTGAGCGCTATGTTTTTTGCAGCAGGAGGAGTTAAGATTTTCTTGCGCCCTACTGGCTTGTCTGGCTGTGTAAAAAGTGCAACTACTTCTATATTTTTTGCTTCTATTAATCTCTCTAATATATGAGCCGCATAATCAGGTGTCCCCATAAAAATAATTTTCATTAATTTTTACTTGTAAAAAGAGTTCCGCCTGTGTGTTTGCCATCTAACATTAAGCTTTTTATATCACTTAGATCATATCCACTTGTAAGGACCATATCTATTTTGTTGCTCAATAAATAATTAGCAGCTTTAAGTTTTGTAAGAATTCCACCTGTTGCAAAAGCTCCATGTGGAGCTGCTTCTTTTTCAAGTTCATTTGCATCAACACTCTTTACAATTTTTAAAACCTTTGCATCTGTATACTTTCTTGGATCTTTATCATAATAACCATCAATATCTGAGAAAATAATAAGTAAATCCGAGCCTGTATATTTTGCAACATATGCTGATAATTGGTCGTTATCCCCAACAACAAGCTCTTTTGTAGTTGTCGCATCATTCTCATTTATTATTGGAATAACCCCATTAGATAAGAGCGTATCAATAGTATCTTTAATTTTTCTATTCTCACCCTCTATTTTAAAATTTGCTGCGGTAACTAAAACCTGAGCTGTTAAAATATCATGAGTAGCAAATTTTTTGGCATATTTATTCATTAGTATTGGCTGTCCAATAGAGGCTAATGCTTGCTTGTTTTGTAGTATGCTTCTATCAAGTTTAAGTGCGGTATATCCAGATGCAACAGCACCAGATGAAACAAGTATCACTTCATTTTCTTTTCTTAGTTCAACTAAAAAGTCAACTAGATTTCTCATTCTCTGCAGTGCTATCGTATCATTTTCTGTAAGTACTGCGCTTCCAACTTTTACAACGACTCTTTTCATCTGCTTATCTTTAAAAATTAATTACTTGCTATATAGTCTATTTGTTTGTACAAGGTTAAATAGTGCATGCTTAAGTGGCTCTATATTTTTGTTTGTTGCAGAAGAGATTGCTGTAACAAAATATGGAATTTCTCTATCATAACCAAGAGTCTCATCTGCATTATCTTGAATAAAATAAGGAATCTTTTCATCAAAACCTAGTTCACTATTTTTACTAGCTTTAACTCCGACAATTTCAAAGAAACTATTTACCAAATCACTTAACTCATCTTGTGAAACTGCATCTGCTCTTGTCAATGCGATTGCATATTTACTACTTCCAAGTTTATCAGAAAACGCACTTACTTCTGCCTTTAGAGTATCTATCTGCTCTCTTAAATCTCTATATGAAGCTAAATCTACCATAAATAGTAGAATCTGAGTTCTCTCAATATGTCTTAAAAACTCTATACCAAGGCCTTTACCCTCATGAGCTCCACCAATAATTCCAGGGATATCTGCCATAATAAATGACTCAAAATCGCCAATATTGACTTGACCTAACTTTGGAGTAAGTGTTGTAAACTCATAGTTTGCAATCTCTGGGCGTGCATTTGATACGGTTGAGATAAGGGTAGATTTTCCTACATTTGGAAAACCTACGAGTCCAACATCTGCAATAAGCTTAAGATCTAACTTAACTCTTCTTGTCTCACCCTTTACACCAGGTTGTGCATAGATCG
>NZ_JAQVKA010000101.1 GCF_028694895.1 Sulfurimonas sp.
TAGGAATTGTGCTTCAGCATTAAGAGAAAGTATCTTCATAGATGAATTAAAGACTATGAAAGGGTTATAATCATACTCTATCCATTGTTGCTCAAATGTCATCTCTGAATCCGTTATTCTTCTAAATAGTTTTTAAGTTTTCTTCCAACTTTAGGGTGTTTTAGTTTTTTGATAGCACTTGATTCGATTTGGCGTACTCTCTCACGAGTAACATTTAACTCTTTTCCAATCTCTTCTAGGGTTCTATCACTCTCATCATCCATAATTCCAAAGCGAAGTTTGATAACAGCCTTTTCTCTCTCGTTTAACTGTTCTAAAACATTCTCAATTTGAACTCTCAAGTCATCTTTTAAGATAGCATCAGATGGAGAGAGAGACGTTTTATCTTCAATGAAGTCACCAAAGCGTCCATCATCTTCACTACCAATAGGTGCTTCAAGACTTATTGGCTCTTTTGTAATCTTAATTACGTTTTTAACTTTTTCAACTGAGAGGCCAACTTCTTGTGCGATTACTTCAACATCTGGCTCTTTACCATGCTCTTGAAGGTGTTTACGCATAATCTTATTGATACGGTTTATTGTCTCAATCATATGAATTGGAATACGTATAGTTCTAGCCTGATCCGCGATAGCGCGTGAGATTGCTTGACGAATCCACCAAGTAGCATAAGTTGAGAACTTATAACCTTTTTGGTATTCAAATTTATCAACAGCTTTCATAAGCCCTATATTTCCCTCTTGAATAAGGTCTAAAAAAGGCAACCCGCGATTTGTGTAACGTTTAGCAATAGATACAACAAGTCTAAGGTTTGATTTAGCCATCTTTGTTTTAGAGATTTCAGAGATATTTTTACCACGTTTAATCTGCTCTAAAATATCTGCTAATTTTTCTGGTTCCATATCGAAGCTGTTTTTTGAAGCCTCTTTAGTTTGAACTAGTTTTTTAATCTCCATATATGTACTAACCATAGTAGCCTCAGGAACCATAGCAGATATATCTTCTTTAGTTAAATCACAAATTTTTTCAACTAAAATTCTATGATTTGCTTTTAGTGTTGCATTAAAGAGAGGTAGTTTATACTCTAATCTCTTTAGCTCTTTATCATAACCCTCATCACTCTTTAATGCAGTCTCCATAGCTTTTACAAGCTCATTTATAAGCTTTGAAGTAGGCCCTAAGTCTAAGAGTTTCTCTTTTAGAACACCCTTTTTATAAGTAGCGCTTAAATAATGCATCACAAGATCAGCTGTAAGCTCACCATCCGCATTTTCAGCTAATTTTTCAGCAAGTTTTATCCACTCTTTTTTAGCTTTTTCTAGTGCTTTAAAGCTTATAGTTACTTTTTCAACTCTACTTTTATCTTTAAGAGTTAATGTCTTTTCAACGACTTCTTCTTCATCGTTTTCTTCAGTATCTTCATCGCTTTCTTCATTTTCGTCACTATCTTCTTTTTCATCTTCAAAGCTCTTAAAGAGCTCTTTAACTCTTCTTTCTCTATTGATTAGAGGCTCTCTGTAGTCAAGAATAAAATCTATAAGATATGGAACAGAACAGATTGCATCAATGATAATACTCTCTCCGCCCTCTATCTTTTTACTTATCTCTATCTCTTCTTCTTTTGTAAGAAGTGGGATTTGGCCCATTTCACGAAGGTACATACGAACAGGTGAGTCAGATCTTGACCACTCGAGCAACTCATGCTCTTTTAGTATGTCAAAACTATCTGTCTCATTGTTCTCAATCATCTTTCTTTGAGCGCTTCTTCTTGCTTCTGCTTCTTTATCATTAAGAAGTTTTGCATGCTCTGATGATGTATATATACAAGCTTTATGTTTTTGTATTAGTTTAAAAATATTTGCAGCTTGCGCAGACGTTGGTTGCTTGTCAAAAAGTTCTATAAGTGATTCATAAGTAGAACACTCTTTTGGTTTTTGATTGGCAAAAAACGCCTCAATAGCTTTGTTTAGTTCTTTTGCTGTCATATATATCGCACCTTATTTGCATTAAGTTTTTCTGAAGGTGGATTATACCCAAATAGACTTAAGACGTGCTTGTTGAAAAATTGGAACACACTTTGCTACCAGTTTAAAATATTTAGACAAAGGTACTTTATGCAAAGCGGATATTACAGTTCAGCAGCTGGAATGGTTACACAGTTTAACAGACTTGACACTATCGCAAACAATCTTGCCAATGTAAATACAGCAGGGTTTAAAGAAGACAACCTTATTATTGGCGATTTTATGCGTCTATATAAAGAGGCTAGAGATGAACTTCCAAATGCAAACCACACAAAAGAAGCAGCGCAGTTTTTAAACAGAGCTATGAATAAAGCTCCACAAGTTGTTGATGCTTATACAGACTTCTCTTTGGGAGTTATGCAAAAGAGCGATAATCCGCTCGATGTGGCTTTATCAAAAGAGGGACTATTTTTTTTAGTCAAAACTCCAGAGGGCATTCGTCTAAGTAGAGATGGAACATTTACTAAAGATGATGAGGGGAAATTAGTTACCAAACAAGGTTATGAAGTTTTACCAAGTGATTATCTTATATCGAACCAACCTATTACCTTTAACGAAGGTGATAGTGCCATTGAGATAGATAAAAATGGGCAAATTATGACAAACGTTCCAAACTCAATGATGCTAAATCAAGTAAATAGGCTATTTATCGCACAACCAGACAATATAAATCTTCTAAAAAAAGAGGGTGATGGCCTTTATAGATATGATGGTGAAGGCGGGGCAGAGGCTCTTGTAAGCCTTGATGGAAGTGAGGCTGTCCTGCAGGGTTTTGTTGAGAAGAGTAATGTAAATGCTGTAAAGATGATGACACAGCTAATAGAGACAAATCGTTTAGTTGGAATGTATCAAAAAGCTATGGATACACAGATGAATGATATGAACCGCGATGCAATTGAAAAACTTGCTAAAAAATCTTAAGGAGAATAGGCCATGATGCAATCACTTTACACTGCTTCTACTGGAATGATAGGAATGCAGACACAAATCAATACGACGGCAAACAATATTGCCAACGTAAATACTATAGGATTTAAAAAATCACGTGCAGAGTTTGCGGATCTTATGTACAAAGTAATGGATTATGCAGGAACATCTACAAGTGATGTAACTAAAAGTCCTACAGGAATAGAAGTAGGTCTTGGTGTTCGTCCAACTGCTATCAACAAAATATTCTCAGAGGGAAGTCTTAAGCAGACAGATAATGAGCTTGATGTAGCTGTAACTGGAAAAGGCTTTTTCAAGCTTGAGCTTCCAGATGGTAGTGAAGTTTACTCAAGAAATGGTGCATTTAAAGTTGATGAGAATGGTTCAATCGTAAATAGTGATGGTTATAGACTGGTTCCAGAGATTGTTATTCCACCCGATGCAACAAATGTAAGTATTGGTACTGATGGAACTGTAAGTGTTGTTCAACCAGGTCAAGCTCAAGCAACACAGATAGGTCAAATGACTCTTACAAACTTCATAAATCCAGCTGGTCTTCACTCGATGGGGGATAACTTATATCTTGAAACTGACAGTTCAGGTCAACCAGTAGAGGGAACTCCTGGACTTGATGGTCTTGGTGTTATAAGACAAGGTTTTGTTGAGCTTAGTAATGTTGAACTTGTTGTTGAGCTAACTGACCTAATTACTGGGCAAAGAGCCTATGATTCAAACTCAAAAGTAATCACAACAAGTGATGAAATGCTTCAAACAACCAATAATCTCAAGCGATAATAGCTCAATAATAGCGGCATAATATCATATAATATGATGTCGCTATCTTCCATTTTACTATCTACAAAGCCTCTCTTTTTATAAAACTCAAACAACATTTTAGTTATAATCGCAAAAATATTTAAAAATAGAAATTAGGATTTAAGATGCAAAAAGCAAATATTGACGGCAAAGTTTGGAGATTTGGAAAAGATATTGATACAGATTTAATTATAGCAGCGCGTTATTTAAGTACTTCAGTTCCAGAAGAACTTGCAAAACATGTTATGGAAGATGCAGACCCTGAATTCGTTAAAAAGATGAGCAGAGGCGACGTTATCGTAGCCGGTGAGAATTTTGGTTGTGGAAGTTCCCGTGAACACGCTCCAATAGCACTAAAAGCTGCTGGAGTTGCTGCAATAATTGCTCCTACATTTGCAAGAATTTTTTATCGTAATGCGTTTAATATGGGACTTCCAATTTTTGAACTTCAAGAGAGTGCTGAGATAGCAGAGGGTGATGAGATAAGTGTTGATATGAATAATGGAACAATTACAAATAAAACATCAAAAAAAGTATATAAATTTATCCCTATTCCAGACTTCATGCAAGAGTTAATAGATGCTGGCGGACTTATGAATTTTGCCCAAAATGAAATTAAAGGTAACTAAATATGAAAATATATAAAATCGCACTCATTAAAGGTGATGGAATTGGCCCTGAAATCATAGATGAAGCAGTAAAAGTTCTAGATGCTATAGCATCATGCTGTAATTTAGAGTTCTCTTATGAAGAGGCTTTGATGGGCGGATGTGCTTATGATATGACGGGTGATCCACTTCCTCAAGAGACAATAGATATCTCTTTAAAGAGTGATGCAGTACTTTTTGGTGCGATAGGTGGGGCTAAATGGGACAATCTACCACGTGAGAAAAGACCTGAGAGTGGACTTCTAAGATTTCGTAAAGAGCTTGGAGTTTATGCAAATCTTCGTCCTGCAACTGTTTTTGACGAACTTATAAATGCTTCATCACTTAAGCCTGAAGTTATAAAAGGTGTTGACCTTATGGTTGTTCGTGAACTTATTGGCGGTATCTATTTTGGAGAGCCAAAAGGGCGTGATGAGAACAAGGGTTGGAATACTATGGTTTACACTCGTGATGAGATTATAAGAATCGCTCATCAAGCATTTAAAATTGCTATGAGTAGAAGTAAAAAAGTATGCTCAATTGATAAAGCAAACGTTTTAGATGTTTCACAGCTTTGGAGAGAGGTTGTGATT
>NZ_JAQVKA010000102.1 GCF_028694895.1 Sulfurimonas sp.
ACTCTAAAGCAGAGTTGTACTTTTGTTCTATAAAATCTGAGATAATAAATGAAGAAGCTCCCTTTAAAGTTTTATCTTTTAAAGAGCCTAAGAACTCTATATCAGCGTATTTTGTCTTTGATATAAAAGAGACTTTTTCTATATCAAAATGCTCTTTAAAGCTAAGTTCATCGCCTATAAAGTCAAAGGAAATCTTCTCTTTTTTATAATTTAGAGTGCCATTTTTAACTTTTACTTTTGATATATTAAAGGCGATATTTATTGAATCATCGCTATTTTGCAGTGATAAAAGTAGCCTATCTAACTCTATGTTCACTCCTAAAGCGTCTATATAGGCAACTCTTGGTATTGGACTCAAAAGAGAGAAAAAGTTGTAATTTATACTTAGTTTATCTACATATATACTATCTTCATAGACAAAGCCATAAACTTCAACCCCACTAAACAGAGTCCCTTTTAGTGATTTGTACTCAATATTGAACTCTTTTAAATATTTACTAGCCAAAGCGGGAGCTATATCTTTTTGAAAAAACACAAAAATAGCTATAAAAAAAGCTGTCAGTAAAATGAGCAGTGTTATCTGAGTAAAAGAGAGAACTTTTTTTATCAAAATAGCTCTCCAATATGAAAGTGTATAGCGTACTGTTTTCTTGGATCTTTAACATCAAAACCAAAATCAATAGCAATTGGTCCAATTGGAGTTAAATAACGAAAACCAAAGCCAAGACTATGATAACCACTGCTAAAGTCTGGAGTAGCATCTTGTGAGAGAAAAGTGTTATCACTAAATAGCACTCCTTTAAAGTCACCATAGATACCAAAACGAACTTCGGCAGTTGCTTCAAAGATAGAGTTAAACCCTATCGGATCACCCAAGCTGTTTTGCGGACCAAGCTTTCTATAACCATATCCACGGTTGCTATGCATACCACCAGCAAAAAAACCATAAGAGGTTGGAAGTTCTCCATCAATCAACTTTAAAACCCCATAATCAGCCTTAAGCGCAAGAGTACTATTTTGTACAGTATTGATATTTCCTCCTGTTGCTTTAAACTTATAGTATGTTGCATCAGAGAGATTCCCCTTCTTTGAGCCCATCAGCTCACTCTTTATAAAGTAGCCACTTTTTGGATCTAGGATTTTATCTCTTGTATCATAGATATATTCTAGTTTTGGAGATAACACAAAAAGCTTATTTATGGGAAAGAGAAGCGTGTCACTACTTTTGTATGTACTTATCTTATCAAAGAGAATGCTCTCTTTAAAAGTGTGTTTACCTAGTCTTTGCTTCAAATACAAATCTGTGTAAAGCTTAGATTCACTAAAACCTAAAAATTTCTCATTTTCATAACCTATCTCATAACCTGTAAAATTTTTATTTGCCATTGGCATATCAAAGTTTAATTTTATATTTTGTTTTACCTGAGTTACTCTAGCCCTTAGGCTAAGTGTCTTTAAATTTCCTAAAAAGTTACTATTTTGCAGACCAAGTGAAACCATAGCACCTTCATCACTGCTTGCTCCAATGCCAGATTCAAAACGTAGTGGTTTTTCATTTTGAGTTATTGCTACACTAACATCTACAAACTCATCTTTGGATATATCTGTGTCAATTATTGCTTTTGAAATGCCCTCATACGCGTATAATTCTTCATAGCTCTGTGTTATAGCATCCAATGAGAACTCCATCCCCTCTTGTAAATATAAAGCCGATCGAATGGTCTGCATGTCTATATCTTTTGAAGGTATGACTTCTATATTTTTAAAATAACACTTCTTATTTTTACTTGATTCATAGGTTAAATATGCCGCATGATTATCGGTATCTATCCACGCTTTGGCGTAAATTGATGGGCTACAGAAGTGATTGTTAGCATAAAGTAGCCTTAGATCTTTTTTGCTTTTTATAAATCTATCTGAATCAAAAATATCACCTACTTTAAAAAGGATAACACCCTTTAGGTCTAAGTCTGAAATAATTGAGATATTTTTTATAACTATTGGGCTATTTTCTTCTATGATTAAAAATAGGCTCTCTTTATCTATTTTTGACTCAATTACAGCGTCAAAAAAACCTTTTGTTTTATAGTAATCTTTTAATGTTTGTATAATTAAATCAATGGTTTTTAAATCAATAGAAGGGTTTTGTTTATAAAATTCATAAAAACGCGGTTCATGTAAATCTAGTGAAGAGTAGAGCTCTTTGGATGTTATATAACTATTTCCTTTAAAATAAAGCTCTAACTCTTGAGAAATCAGGAGTGCTGGGAGTAAAAGAAATAAAAAAAACCTTCCTCTCAAGCATCCTCCTGCATAACAACCTAATGTTTTAAACTCTTTAGTGCTTCAATAACTTCGTCTAAATTCTCTAGAGGAATATGAACTTTCCACTCAGGCTCATTTGCATTTCCAGATAACGAAATACCTATGCTTGCAACACTATGACTTCCAGCTCCATAAGGCTCATCTATCTTAGTTACTGAAATAACACCTTTTTTTGTTCCATTTAATGCAATTGTTTTTGACATAATTTCTCCTTTTAGTTTTGCTTTACTAGTCTAGCTATTTTACCCTGAAGCTTTAGCCACATTCTATGTTCCATCAGCGGAAAACCAGCGAATGTTAAGCCACTCTCCTTAATACTCTTTGTAACTCCGCTTCTTGCAGCCATTGTAGTAAAAGACGCAATACTTAAATGCCCAGATGTAGCACTTTGTCCACCCATGACAACATTTCTACCCATCGTAGTAGAGCCTGAAATCCCAGATTGAGCAACCAAAACAGAGTGCTCACCTATGATACAGTTATGCCCTACTTGAACAAGATTGTCAATCCTTACTCCATATTTTATAAGAGTTGTACCAAAGACTGCCCTATCTATTGTAGTTGAGCTACCAATTTCTACATTATCTTCTATCTGGGCATTACCATTTTGATAAATCTTTATATGTTCGCCTTGTTTATTTGTAGCAAAACCAAAACCATCACTTCCAATTGTAGTGTTTGCATGTATGATGCAATCACTTCCCACTTTGCAGTCTCTGTATATTGTAACACTTGGATATATTATAGTGTTATCGCCAATAACTACGTTAGCACCTATATATACATGTGCCATGATTGTGCAATCTTTGCCAATTACAGCACCTTTAGCTATCTCTGCTTTTGGTGAGATAGTTGTACCTTCACCGATTATTGGCTCTGGCAACGTTTTATCTTCAATAGGTGGTGCAAAATACTTAGATAGTATTGCCATCGAAAGATAAGGATTTTCAACCTCTAAAACAACACATCCACTAGGAACAAACTCTTTTGTCTCTTTATCTACTATTATCGCACCTGCATTTGAAGTTTGTATCTCTTTTATATATTTTGAATTTGCAACAAAAGATATCTCACTTTTAGTTGCATCATGCAGCGTATTCATCTTTGTTATCTCAAAGTTTTTACCATCAAAATTACTATTTATTATTTTTGCAATATCTTTTAAATTCATTTTTAACTCCTAATTATTAAGCTTTGCTATCCTTATCTGAAGCCTCTTCCACTCTCTATGATTCATAAGCGGAAAACCACTATAAACTCCACCGCTCTTCTCTATACTTTTTGTAACACCACTTCTTGCTGTAAATGTAGAAAATGGTGCAATGTTTAAGTGATCGCTAAAAGCACTTTGTCCACTTACAACACAGTTTCTTCCAAGTTTGGTAGATCCTCCAACCCCAGTTTGAGCCACAAAAATAGAGTGTTCTCCAATATCACAATTATGCGCAATATGAATAAAGTTATCAAGTTTTACACCGCGTCTTATGATAGTAGAGTTAAAAATCGCTCTATCAATTGCACAATTAGCACCAATCTCTACATGATCTTCTATGATAACATTTCCATTTTGATATATTTTAATGTGTTCGCCCTCTTTTGTATGAGTAAAGCCAAACCCATCAGCACCAATAACACTACCTGAATGGATTATGCAGTCACTTCCGATGAGCGTATCTCTGTAAATAGTAACATTTGGATATATGATAGTGTTATCACCAATGACACAATTAGCACCAATATAAGCACCTGCCATGATTGTCACATTTGAGCCAATACGCGTGCCATTTTCCACTCTTGCCATTGTATCAATTATAGAATTTTCTCCTATTATTACAGAAGGTAGATGAGGCTCGATCGGTCTTTTGTTAAATAGTTTTGTTGCTTGTGCCATTGAGATAGATACATCAGAGCAAATGATATAAGATGAGTCTATTGGAAGGTGCTCTATTAGTGTGTCTATTATCAAAAAAGCTTTTGATTTTGACACTTCTAGCTCTTTAGAGTATTTTTTATTTACAGCAAAAGTAAGTTGCGTGGGCAAAGATAGTGAGAGTTCATTCATAGAATCAAGCTCTATATCTTTACCAATAAAAGGGAGATTTAAATGTTGCGCAATATTGCTAAAGAGCATCTGGCCTTATCTCTCTAGTGCTACGGCACCGCTTCTTACAATCTCTTTTGGATTGTATTTATTTATAATTTTTAAAAGATTATCAACTCTTTTTGGCTCATCAACTATCATAGCAATAATAACGTTATCACCAACATTAACTATCTTGCCATTATAAGCCGAACAAATTGTTGCTATCTCTGTAATATTTTCAGTAGCTGGAAATTTCATTAAAGCAATCTCTTTTTCTACAAAATCTGTATGCTCATAAACCTTTAAAACTGGTATAAGTTTGTGTAGTTGTTTTGTTATCTGCTCTATCACTCTAATTGATCCAGATGTTACAATTGTAAGTCTTGAGTATTTACTCTCAGGAATCGGAGCAACAGTTAAAGATGTGATGTTGTATCCACGACCAGAGAAAAGATCAGTTATGCGAGATAATACACTAGCTTCATTTACCACAATAACAGAGACAACTCTCCTTGCGTTTTCATCTTGCATTATTTTTTCTCCTTTTTCTCTAATAGCATCATGTTAAATAGTGAACCACCAGAAG
>NZ_JAQVKA010000103.1 GCF_028694895.1 Sulfurimonas sp.
TTAAAAAGGTTATAATTCGCCTTATGAAAGAGCCATATATCTGGGATAACTATTCCGACCAACCATATCCATTGCAAGACAAAGATTATAAAAAGAGGATGAGAAAAAGCCAGCTTTTCTCACTTGTAAAAACCTTTTTTATCTCACTTTTTGTATTACCGTTTTCAATCATAATGACACCTTTTGTCAAAAGAAAAAAAATCAACTCTAGTGATTTCTTCTGTCTTGGCCTAGATTTTGAGAGAGAGCCAAAAGAGGCCCTTGAGATGCTTCGTGAGCTGGAGATTGAGAGAGTTTTACTTAGAGTAAAACTTTGGGAGATGGATAAGCTTCCACTCTTAAGAGAGTTTATACTTAAGTGCAAAGATAAAAAGATAACGCTCAAGATTCTTCAAGACAGAGAACATATAGAAGACCTCTTGCTTTTGCAAAAAGATTTAGAAACTATTTTTAGCACTCTTTCGCCTTATGTAGATATGTTTGAGATTGGCTCTACGATAAACCGTGCAAAATGGGGATTTTTTAGCGTTGATGAATATATTCGTTTCTATCAAGTTGCTTATGATTTAAAAAAATCAAAGTTCAAAGATATAAAGTTGATAGGTAGTGGAGTTATTGACTTTGAATACCACTTCACTGCTCATACACTTTTTAACTCTCTTGAGTACAGATTTGATGGCACATCTTCACTCTTATATGTTGATAGACGAGGTGCGCCTGAAAATATGCAGATGGGCTTTACTCTTCAAGATAAAATATCACTTCTTAGCACTATGGTTTGGCTTAGTCCAAAAAGTGAGCATGAGTTACATATTACAGAAACAAACTGGCCTATCTCTGGCACAGCACCTTATGCACCAACTAGTGAGTATGAGTGTGTAAGCGAAGAGTTATACGCAGATTTTATGCTTCGCTATCATCTCTTAGCCTTAGCTTCTCAACAAGTTGACTCTCTCTCATGGCACCAGCTTATAGCTTCTGGTTATGGGCTGGTTGATGCTAGAGATGTCCTTAGAAAAAGAAAAGCATTTAAAGTTTATAAATACATGTTAAAAACACTAAAAGATGCACAGTTTTTAAGGCTTGATATAAAACGTGGATACTATATCCTGCAGTTTTTAGTAGAAAACCAGCTCCTTCAAATTCACTGGTCGCTGCGTCCAACAACTCTGAAAAAAGAAGATTATTTTAACGTCTTCTCATACAGTGGCAAAAAAATAGAAGATACAAAGCTAAGTATAGGCTCATCACCGCTTTATATATTTATAGAAAATGAAACAAAAAAAAAGGATCTCGGTGAAGTTTAAAAATCAATTTACACAAATAGGATGGGTACTCTTTTTTGCATTTTTTATCATGATGATAATTAGATTGCAACTGTTGGTTATGTACCCTTCTGACTTCAATGACTTAACACTTATACAGACTATACAGTCTTTATTTATGGGCTTTAGAGTTGATACAATCACTCTTTTTACATTCTCATTTATTTTTATAATACCACTTATTTTTATTAAAAATATTACGGCAAGAAAAGTTATAGGCATATTATGGGCAGTTATTCTGTTAGCTATTTTTACTATATCTTTTAGTGATGTTTTATACTTTAATTTTACACATAAGCATATTTCAAATGAAGTTTTTAATCTAGGAGATGACTTCAATATCATCACAAACATAGCTTTTAACTCATACTTAATATATACAGTTTTAGCATCTCTCTTCTCACTTTTTACTTTTTACCTTTTTTATACTATTTTCTCAACTCAACCTATTACTTTTGTTGGCGGGAAAAAGTTAATAATTTTTTCTCTCATTGTTTTACTAATACTTTTTTTAGGAATAAGAAATAAAACGTCTGGTAAATCCTTTGGCTCTTCTGATGCATTTGCTGTGAGTAAAATCAGTTCTGGAAACCTAGCCTTGAATGGATGTTTTACTCTTTATAGAGCTGCTCAAGGTGGAGAAAGACACAACCTAATTGACTTAAATAAAGCGATTGATATAACAAAAAACTCTCTTTATACTCCAAATGCAACATACCCTGATGAAAATTATCCTCTTTTTAAAAGCTACCCATCAAAACAGAAAGAAAAATACAATGTTGTAATAGTTTTACTAGAGTCATGGGGCGCTGAACATATTGATGGGTTTACAAAGTACAAAGAGTTAAATGTAACTCCATTTTTCAAACAATTAAGCAATGAATCTTTAAAATTTACAAATTTTTATGCTAATGGCTTTCGTTCTATCTTTGGTATCACTTCTCTTTTTACGGGCATCACTCTACCATCTGGATTTCAATATTTAGGAAGAGGCTTAGAACTCTCAAATATAAGTTATTTAGGCAGAGTTGCAAAAGACAATGGATATTCAACAATGGCTATGCAAGGTGGTAATAGAAGATCATATAGAGTGGATGCTGTAACACATATTGCAGGGTTTGATGATTATTATGGAGCAGAAGACATTCCAAATATTGAAGTAATTGAAGAGGGTAAAGAGGCGCGTACAGGCACATATGATTACAATCTTTTAGATTTTTATAATAAAAAAATCTCTGAGCTAAAAGAGCCATTTTTATCTTTTGCATTTACTTCTACAAATCATCCTGACCTTTATCTCCCAAGAGCTGAGTTTGAGAGATACCCTCATGCTTTAAATAACTACTATGGCGAATTAAATGCGTATCTTTACGTTGATAACGCTATTGAAAAATTTATGAATAGTGCAAAAAAAGAGCCTTGGTTTGATAGAACAATCTTTATTTTTACAGCAGACCATGGAAATGGCGATGCATTAAATAAAATCGGAAAAGAACTACGTGACAACCCAGAGAAGTTAGGCTCAATTGAGCATTATAGAATTCCACTAGTTATATATGCACCCAAAATATTTGAACCTCAAGAGATAAAAACTCTTGGATCTCAAAATGATATATTTCCAACAATAGTTGACATGCTAGGTTTTGAAGCAAACATTACAACTATAGGAAACTCACTTTTTGATAATGATGTAAAAGAGAGATTTGTATATCTTTTTGGAGGGGATGTAATTGGTTTAATTAATAATGACGGATATATCATTCATAACTTCAAAAAAACAGTAGAAAAAAAAGGAAATAACCATCAATATTTAAAAGAGTTGCTTTTTTCAGTGGATACAGCAGAAGCCGAGCTACTTCAGTCAAATAGATGGGCAAAATGAAAATTTTAATTATATTACCAAACTGGTTAGGCGACGCAGTTATGGCAACTCCAGCCATTGAACTATTAGCAAAATATTATCCTAGCGCAAGATTTACATTTGTTGGAAGTTATGTATCTATAGAAGCTTTAAAATATCACCCTCTTTGTGAGGAAGCTATAGTTGATGAGACAAAAAAAGCTCCAAACAGGATGAAAGCAACTTATCAACTTGCAAAAAAACTAGGTAGTTTTGATATGGCAATCTCTTTTAGAAATCAAATTCACGCTTCACTGCTATTAAAACTAACTGGAAGTGTAGTTTGCGTTGCTAAAAAATCATGGCACTCTGCTTTTTTACTCTCACACACTCCAACTATCAAAGCAGATAAACACTTAAGCAAACAATACAGCGAACTAGCTATGATTAACACAGATGCGTGGGATAAGGTCACACCAAAACTAAGACTTTATATAGAGCCAAAAAAATTTGATAAGCCAACTATGGGTATAAATGCAGGAGCTACTTATGGAAGTGCAAAACGATGGTATCCTGAGAGATTTGCTCAAGTAGCAGCTGAATTTAGCGATAGATATGAAATCATAATTTTTGGCGGACCAAATGAGGTTGATATGGCAAAAGAGATAGAATCATCTCTAGTGGCATCAAATATTACAAGCTATGTAAATCTAGCTGGAAAAACAGATATTAGAGAGCTTTGCTCACTTATTGGTGGTTGTTCTTTATTTATAACAAACGACAGTGGGCCTATGCATGTAGCATCTGCTTACAATGTACCAACTATATCAATTTTTGGTCCAACTAAACATCACGAGACATCCCAATGGATGAATGAAAAAAGTACGATTGTGCGCCACGATATGGAGTGTTCTCCATGTATGAGAAGAGAGTGTCCACTTGGGCATCATGAGTGTATGAAGAGTATTACGGCATCTGAAGTTATAGAAGCCGTAAAAGAGTTAAATCTATAAGACTAAAATAAAAACTTAAGTCCAAAATAGAGTGAATCGTTATACTCAATATCAACACGCTTATAGTTAGTATCCATATGTCTATATCCAACCACTAAGAAACCATTTTTTATAGCTTCTGCCTCTAGTGTTACTCTATACTCTAAAAAATCTTCAGCTTTATCATAAGAGAGTACTTCTGGAGCAACATAAAGAGCACCACCTAAATAAAACGGAACACTTGAAGGTATTGGCAACTTATATGTAGCCTCTATCCCTAGTGGAGTTGAGACAAAATCTTTAGTATGGTTTAATTTAAACCCTAGTCCAAGCCTAAAGTCACTACTAACGTCTCTTTGCATTAAAAAGTTTATCTCTTGATAATCATCTATACTTCTTGCATCACTATGTTTCTCATCAGCGTTTAGGTATTTAGCCCCTAAAAAAATTGTATTTGGTTCAACACCATCATTGAATTGTCCCATGTCTATTCTTGCTGATAACTCTATATCTGAGTTATTTATATTTACCTCTGCGCTATGCATTGCAAAAGCAGATACTGCGCAAAGCGTAATTATTGATATTTTTTTAAACATCTACATCTCCTTTTATTTTTTGGATTGTTTTTGTAGTACTTTTCCCATCTACAAAATCAACCAACTTTAGTTCATGAGCAAACTCTGTTCCGATGACATTTTTACCTTCGTAATCGCCACCCTTAATAAGTGTATCTGGTTTTATCATCTTTATAAGCTCATAAGGTGTATCTTCTTCAAAAGGAACAACAAAATCAACCGCT
>NZ_JAQVKA010000104.1 GCF_028694895.1 Sulfurimonas sp.
AATATTTGAGAGACGATATCGTATGTTACTATGTCTTTATCTCTAGTCATATCAACTAATTTTGAGTATATAGAAATAGCACACTGCTCACCTTTGATAGAGTCTTTAAGTATGCTAACAACATCATAATCTTTTGGTTCTTCATAACCACAATTTGTATGTGTATACCAAGCTTTTGGATTAAGAAGAGGAGTTCCTCCAAGCTGTAAAATCCTATTTGCCACCATATCAGCATGTCTCAGCTCATCTGCAGCATGTTGTATAAGCTCTGCAATTGCCGCATCTTTCATGATTCCTTTTACAACTTTTGCTTCTATAAAGTATTGATAATAAGCTAACCACTCATCTGCATAAGCTTTATTTAGGACTGTGATTATCTCACTAATCTCTAAGCCTTTTATAATTGAATTTCCAAACTTAGCCATAATAAACTCCTTAAAGTGTTATATATCTCTAATAGTATAGTTCTTTGAGTCTTAAATAATAATTTTCACTCTAAGAACTTAGCTATATTGTAAGCTATGAAAGCTAAAGAATAAGCGGCTATTGATGTGAATGCTAAAAGATAAAAGAAATATTTTATCCCTCCAGCTTCACGTGTAAAGACAACCGAAGCAGCAAGACAAGGTAGATATATCATAACTACAACTATGAATGCAACAGCAGAAGCAAAAGGGACATTTTTTGATATCATCGCTTTTAGTGAGTTATTACCTTCATCTACATCACTACCAAGAGAGTATAAAACACCAAGAGTTGAGACAACAACCTCTTTTGCAGCAAGTCCAGTTTGAAGTGCTACACTCATCTTCCAATCAAAGCCAAGTGGTGCAAATAAAGGCTCTGAAAATTTACCTATTTGTCCTAAATAACTCTGCTCCAAATGCTCTTCTGCTAAGCTGTTTTGAAGGACTCTTTTTTCATTTTCAGTTGTGGCATTTTCTATTTTTATATCAAAACTCTCTTTTAGCTCCGCGTTGTGCGGGTAGTTACTAAAGAACCAGATAAGAATAGAAGCAGCTGCGATAAAAGTACCTGCTTTTTTTAGGTACATCAAAGTCTTTGTAACAACTGTATGCCAGATAAGTTTTACAGACGGAAGTCTATACTTTGGCATCTCCATAACAAAAGGCTCATCCACACCTTTAAACGCAGTGAGTTTTAAAATCTTTGCAGCAAATAGCCCAATTGCTGCACCCGTAATATAGATAGCAAAAAGAATGTTTCCAGCCATACCCTCAGAGAAAAATGCACCTGCAAAAAGCACATATACAGGAAGTCTTGCCCCACAACTCATAAATCCTATGATAAAAAGAGTTAAAAGTCTATCTCTGTCATTTTTTAGTATCCTTGCCGACATATAAGCGGGAATCGAGCAACCAAAGCCGGTAACAAGTGGTATAAACGATTGTCCATGAAGCCCAAACTTATGAAAAAATCCATCAAGTAAAAATGCTACTCTTGACATATAACCAGTACTCTCGAGTAGTGCAATACCTACAAATAGTATCGCAATATTTGGAACAAACAGCACAACAGCGCCAACACCTGCAATAACTCCATCTACAACCAAAGAGCGTACATCATCATTTGCTATTGTTGCCCCTACTGTCTCACCTAACCATGAGAAAAAGCCATCTATCCACTCCATTGGGATAGAGCCTATTTCAAAAGTTAACTGAAAAAGAGACCACATAAAAAACAAAAATATAGGAATTCCAAAAATGTTATGTATCAAAACAGAGTCTATCTTATCTGTAAGAGTTCTTTTTTCAATCTCTTTACTACGTTTTAAAACTTCATGCACAACACCTCTATTAAAAGCTGCATATTCTGAAGCAAATGCCTCTTTTATATCATCACTATCATGATGAAGTTCTATATGTTTAAGGGCTTCTATGATTAGAGGTTGTAACTCAGTCCAGACAGGGTTATCATGTAGTTTTGCATAGGTTTTTTTCTCCCCTTTTAAGATATTTATAGCTATATTTCTATAAGAGTTTTCATCTTCATATCTGTGTTTTGCCAAACTTCGCACAATTAAAGATATCTCCTCTTCAACTGCCTCACTAAAGAGAAGTTTATTTTGCACTCTCTCTTCTTCAAACTCCTCTACTAGAGCTTTTATAAGGGCCTCAATTCCAAATTTTGTAGCAGCAGACACCTTAACACAAGGCACTCCTAAGATAAGAGACATCTGAACATTATCTATCTCAATGCCTTCTTTATCTGCTTCATCACTCATATTTAAAGCGATAACCATTTTTTTACCGATACTCATAAGCTCAGTTGTTAACTGAAGGTTTTTCTCTAAGTTTGTTGAATCAACAACATTGATAATAAGGTCATAATGTTGGCTATAAAGATACTCTGTTGTGACTTTTTCTTCTATAGAGTAGTCATTTAAGGCATACGTTCCGGGCAAGTCAATAACAGTAAAATGGTAATCTTTATAGTCAAATAGAACTTCACTTTTCTCTACTGTTACACCTGTAAAATTTCCTACGTGTAAACGCGCATTAGAGATAGAGTTGATGAGCATACTCTTCCCAACATTTGGCTGACCAACTAGTGCAACTTTTATATGCTTAGCTGTAATAGGACAGCTTTTTGTACTATTTTTCATATCTTCTCAACCTCTATTAAATCAGCTTCAGTTGCTCTTAGAGCCAATCTTGTACTACCTACTTTTATCTCTATTGTACTTTTTGCAGGAGCATACTCTAAAACTTCTATAATTACATCTTTCATAACACCAAAAGATATGAGTCTCCGCTTTAACTCTGCATCTGCATTTAGTTTTGTAACTCTTACAACACAAGCTTTTTTACAATCACTTAATTTTTTTTTCATTTTTTTTATCTTTATTTTTATCTTATTTTAAAAATTAGACCCACATTAGCCACAATGATAATAGATATCATGTTAAATATCAGTTAAATCAAAAACTATATGAAATAAGGGCTCTTATATTTTCCCAATCTCCGCCATTACTTTGAGTATTTTCTTTATCATCATTTTTAACATATATCGCTGCAATAGTGAGATTTTCATTTGGCGTATATTCAAAACCTAAGTTTTGCTCTACAATATGCTCTTTAACCCCTAATGAGTCCGCCTCTCCATCAAAATCTCCGTATGCATATAAGAAACCAAAATCACCAATTCTATAAGTAATACCTGCAACAATTGCTTTTGCATCTCTATCTAACGTAATAGCATCGATAATCATAGAGTCCATATTTGTATACAAAGTTCCTCCTCCAAAACCACTAAAGCTTCCTTTGCCAGTCTGCTTTTCAGACTTATTGTATGCAGCTGTTATAGCAAAATCTTCAAACATTACAAACTCTGCCATAGCGCCATATATAGAAGAGTCTATACCGCTATTATCAGATTCGTTTTGATTTATATATTGTACGTTGGCGTGAAGAGCATAATCTGCTGATATAGATAAATGCAGTGATATATCTGAATATACTGAAGAGTTTGCAACATTTCCAGTTGCACTATTAGCATTTGTGTCTTCAGATATATCGTAATACCAAAGCCTTGTATCTAAAAATTTTGTAGAGTATGAAATCCCACCAAAGTATGTTCCATCATCACCAGTCTCTGACCAGTGATAATCAGGATCTAAACCTGTATCTACCCCTTGCCATTTTGTAAGCAAGCCTCCCTTTAAAGTTATCTCTTCATTTGTGTACGTTGCAATATACGCTTCAAATGTATTTGGAACCATTCTAATATCATCACTATTTGCGAGTGGAGTACCTACTACTTGACGTCCAGCACGAATATTTAAAGCACCATTTTTATAATTTAAATATGCTTGAGAGAATTCAGTATAACTTCCTTTTGAAGAAGATAATTCACTATTTTGTTTTGCATCATCACCAGTTGCAAAATTTGTATCCTGCGCAGTTATAGCTTCGATAGCCGCATTAAACCCATTATACTCTGCAAGTTTATACTTTAGCATACCACCAACAGCAGTTGCATACTGATCTAGAGCTCCACTATTGTTGTAGCCTGAGTATAACAATCTAACTTGTCCTGAGACAGTGCCATCTTTAAAGACATGGCCTATTTTATCAGCTGTTGATACATCTGTTTCTATAGGTTTTGACACCTTGTCGATTATATCTCTAACTGAGTGCTCTCTATCTTTAATACTTTGAGGCGCTTCTTGCGTGGCACCAAGATTGTTATTTAACATTAAAACAACAGATGATAAAGTAAAAATTATTTTTTTCTTCACCTTTTAACCTTTTTCATAATCTAATTCTGAATGATAATCAATATCAACTTATATAAGACTTAATATTGATAACTATTCTCATCTCACATCTTGTTATAATTTTATAGTAACATTTGCATTTAGGTTATAATTTCAACAAAAAGATTATTATGAAATTTTTATACAACGCTTCTTCTCACTTTAATTTAGCAAATATGTTTACTTTTGTAAATATAACTGCTGGACTCTTAGCTGTCTATTTTATAACTCAAGACAACTTTTTTCTTGCAATTATTTTGGCGTGGATTGGTGGAGCTTTTGATGTTTTTGATGGCAAGATTGCTAGAAAATATGCTCTTTCAAATGAGTTTGGAGTTCAACTTGACAGCTTTGCTGATTTTTTGAGCTTTGTTCTTGTACCAGTATTTCTTATATTTCAAGCTGTTTATAAAAATAACTGCTCTGGTGTTATGATGTTCTTAGCTGGAGTTATTAGTATATACTACGTAATCTCTGGGCTTAGAAGGCTCATAGAGTTCAACATAAACGCAGATGTTGGAGAAGTTGGTAAGTACTTCATAGGTGTTCCAACACCTCTTGGCGCTATTTTACTTTGGTTAGCATACCTCGCGCA
>NZ_JAQVKA010000105.1 GCF_028694895.1 Sulfurimonas sp.
CTTTTCTATCAGTATCTACAAGGTAAACTACTTGATTTATTGTATCTACTGTTGAGTTCTTTTTAGATGTTTCTATAAATGCTGGTTTAGTTAGGATTAACTTTGAGAGTTTTCTTACTTTATCGCTAAATGTTGCTGAGAAAAGAAGTGTTTGATGTCTCTTTGGTAGAAGGGGGTGGATACGTCTAATCTCTTTCATAAAACCCATATCTAGCATTCTGTCGGCTTCATCAAGGACAAAAATCTCTACATGTGATAAACTTAAGCCTTTATCTACATGCTCTAGCACTCGCCCAGGTGTAGCTATTACTATATCAACACCCTCTTTTAAGATTTTTTGCTGTGTCTCTAAATCTTTTCCACCTACTAAAACAGCAATGTTTAAGCCCATGTTTTTTGCATAACTTTGCAAATCTTCATATATTTGTATTGAGAGTTCGCGAGTTGGAGCTATTACTAAACCTCTTAAGGTGCGCTCTTTATCAGCAGTCATTTTTCTAAGTCTTTGTAACATTCCAAGACCAAACGCAGCAGTTTTACCAGTTCCTGTTTGAGCTGTTGCAAAAACATCGCTCTTTGCTAAAATAAGAGGTATAGCTCTTGTTTGTATAGTTGTAGGTTTTTCATAGCCTAAATCTTTTATAGCGCTAAGAAGTGGTTTTATGACCCCTAATTTTTCAAATGACATAATATTTACCCACTTTCTACATTAATGGCGTAATTTTAACATATCATTAAAAAAAATAAGCTTCACACAGCTATAATTTCGCATACTTTAGATTGGCACAAATCATGATAAGAAAATTTTTTAAAAACATAAACGCAAGTGAAAAATTAAAAGCATTTACAGATAAATATAATATCCCTATGGAATACCTCTCTGCAAATAGAAAAATGGTCTCTAAAGGCGTATTAATAGGGCTTTTTATAGCTTTTATCCCAATGCCTATGCAGATGTTAGCTGTTGTAGCAGTTATCCCTTTTACAAGATTTAATGTGCCAATAGCTATTTCTATCTGTTGGTTAAGTAACCCTTTTACGATGCCTGCAATGTACTATATGGAGTATCTAACTGGGAGTTTTATACTTGGTATGGAGACAACACCTGTTGAGATGACACTAGAGTGGTTTAGTCAAAATATAGGAAATATTTTTGTTCCTCTGTATGTAGGAACAGCTTTTTATTCAGTGTTTGGTTCTTTACTTGGGTATTATCTTGTAAATCATTTTTGGAGAAGTTCAGTGAAAAAAGATAATAAATCTCGTAAAGATTCAAGAAGTTAAATCTTTATAGCTCTTTTTTTATAGTAAACCCACGCAACAACTCCAACTACACTCATAGCAAGGCTCATCACCTGCCCTTGAGTTATAGCGTTGCAACAAACATAGCCTATCTGAACATCTGGAGCACGCCAAATCTCTGCGGTTGCACGAAATAGCCCATAACTAATACCATAAACTAAAATCAACTCTCCGCTAAAACTTTTATACTTTCTATATATAAATACAACTATAAAGACGCCAAAGCCTTCTAAGAGCGCCTCATATAACTGTGATGGATGTCTTAAAACTCCATCAACTACGATTCCCCAAGGAGCGTCTGTTTCTCGCCCAATAAGCTCTTTATTTAAAAAATTACCAATTCGCCCAAAAACAAAAGCAAGAGGTACACTTATGGCAACTAAGTCCATAATCTTGCCAAAATCTGTTTTGTATTTTTTTGAGTATATATATGTGCTTATCAAAAAGCCAAGAACCGCGCCATGGTAGCTCATACCTCGAATACCAACAAATTCGCCATTTACAAAAGGGTTGAAAATCTGCCATGGATGAGAGAGGTAGTAGAGAGTTTGAGTATCATAAAAGAGGATATAACCTAGCCTTGCACCCAAGATAACGCCGATTTCTACATAGATAAAATAAGCATCTATCTCTTTGCCCCTAAAATCAAGACTATCTCTTTTAATGAAATACTTTCCGATATAAAGAGCGCTAAGAAGTGCTAAAACATACATGATGCCATACCAATGAACTGGCAGGGAGAAGATATGAAAAGCTACTGGATCAAATCTATCATATATGTTATTCCATTGGTTTAAGTACATCTAATGGCTACTCTCTTAGAGCATCGGCTATAAGCTCGATAGGGTTTTTAAAGATTTGTGGAGCATCTACATAGCCCATTGAAGCGTTGATTTGCATTCTACATGCACTACACTCTGAACTAACAATATCAGCACCAGTTTTTTTAATCATATCTGCTTTTGGAATACCAGCAGCTTTTGCAAAATGGTACTTCTCACTCTGCATAGTTACACCACCAAAACCACAACATGTATTTGGATCACTCATCTCTACAATGTCGTAATTTTTACTTATAAGTTTTCTTGGCTCTTGATAAATTCCCTGCATCTTTCTTGCATGACAAGGGTCGTGATAAGTTACGATTTTTGTATCTTTTTTCTTTGACTTTAAAACTTCAGATAGATTTGTTTTTTGCTCAAGCCACTCAGTCGCCATAAAAATTTTATCTTTTATAGCGATTGCTCTAGCCTTCCACTCAGGTTGATCATGAAAATAGTGCTCATAGTCTATCTTTAACATCGCACTACATGTTGCTTCTGGGATTATAATAGCTTCTACATCTTTACTAAAGCTCTCAAAATACTCTATGTTGAACTTCGCGTTATAATCAACAGTATAAAAATCACCTGTGAAATAAGCAGGCGCACCACAACACTTCTGATCTTTTGCTAAGAATGCATCAATTTCTAAATGTTCTAATATCTCCAGAAGTGAATTTCCAACATTTACATAGTTATAGTTACCTAAACAACCTATAAATATAGCTACTTTTCTTTTGCCACCATTGCTTAAGTTTTCTGGATGTGAGTTTAAAAATGATGTTTTTTTAAGGCTTGGTAATATTCTATCAGCCTTTAACATTGGCAGATTAAACCTTCCGCTCATAGAATCTATATCCGCTTTTATCTTAAATCCACATGTTTGAAATACCCAGCCAAGCTTAAAGGCAAGGTCATTTAACCATCTGTGACGAAGAAGCAAGAAAAACGCTCTTTTATACCAAGCTATGCCAAACTTTTTACCGATGTCGGCGCGAACTTGTTCTATCACCATATCTGTTGGAAGCGATTTTGGACAAACCTCAACACACGCCGTACATAAAAAACAGCTCTCAAAGATATCTTTAGCATTTTGATCTAGCTCTAAGTTGCCTCTTTGATAAGCTCCAAGTAGGTCTAAAAATCCACGAGGAGAAGTTACCTCATCTGGATTTACATTGTAAATTGTACAAACAGGGATACACTTTGCACACTTTATACACTCATCAGTTGTAGCGCCAAAGTCAAAGATTTCTTGTACTGCCTTGCTCATGATCAAACCGTTTTAGAGAAAGTTTTTGCATTTGCCTCATGGCGCTTCATATAAGCATCAAATGGCATGGCAATATTTCTAATAAGTAGAGTTCCAGTCTGACTACACTCTATAAAATTATCATCCATAGTTAAAAGTTCATCATCTTGGAACGGTTTTAACTCTTTAATCGCATCTGCGAAATAGGTTTTAAAATCGAGGTTAAAGAGTTTCTCAAATCTTTTTATATCAAGCTTGAAGTTACTCATAAGTTCCATGATTACGAATTGACGAATCATGTCATCTTCATTTAAAGAAACACCTCTCTCAAAAGGAAGTTTCTCATTCTCAATAGCTTCTTCATACTCTTTCATATCTTTAAAGTTTTGCGCATAATGTGAGACGCCCTCACCTATGGAAGTAAGCCCAATACCTATCAAGTCTGCACCGCCCTTAGTTGTATATCCTTGGAAGTTTCTATGCAACTCACCCTTTTCTATAGCTTGAAAAAGTTCATCTTCTGGCTTTGCAAAGTGATCCATTCCTATCATTTTATAGCCATTTGATGTTAAAAAATCAATCGTGTATTGCATGATTTGAAGCTTCTCATCAGGAAGAGGAAGTGTTGTTTCATCAATCTTGCGCATAGTTTTTTTCATCCACGGAACATGCGCGTAGTTAAACACAGCATATCTATCAGGATTTAACGTAAGTGAGAGGGCCAGCGTCTCTTTAAATGTCTCTAATGTTTGAAATGGAAGTCCGTAAATAAGGTCAACATTAACAGAGTGCATATCGTACTTTCTTGCCAAATCCATAGCATCTTTTGTTATCTCATATGGCTGAACTCTATGAACTGCAATTTGTACTTTTTCATTAAAATCTTGTATACCAAAGCTCACACGATTAAAACCATTTTGGCTTAAAACTTTCATCTGATCTTCATTTATATGACGAGGATCTATCTCACAACTAACCTCTGCATCTTTGACAAAGTTTGGAAAAAAAGATCTGATCTCTTTTATAACTTCATCTAACTGCTCGGCCGTAAAAAATGTAGGTGTTCCACCACCAAAATGCATCTGAATAACTGAGCGGTTGCAATCAACATAAGAAGAGAGTATCTTTAACTCTCTCTTTAAATACTCCAAATAACGAAGCATCTTGTCCTCTTTAGAAGTAAAAACAACATTACAACCACAAAAATAACATGCATTTTTACAAAAAGGAAGGTGAAAATAGAGGCTAAGAGGACGAGATGAGTCTTGTGATTTTAGCATTTTGATATACTCATCATACCCAAAAGAGTCACTAAACTCCAGCGCTGTCGGATAGCTAGTATAACGAGGCCCCGGTTTAGAGTATTTAGTAAATTTTGCAAAATCTAACATGTGTATCCTTGTAAAAGTTGTTTATATTTTATAATGAGGGCGATTATCTCTAAAAAGTGTTGAAATACTAATAAATTTATATTTTACT